>JBNKYI010000081.1:0-9081 GCA_050300815.1 Fibrobacterales bacterium | reverse complement strand
AATGGTGGAAGAAGGCGCTTCAGACCTCCACCTTTCTGCTGGAACCGTACCCCTTATTCGAAAATCTGGGCGCTTGGTGGGTATCGGAGAGGAACGACTCAGCCCTGATGAAACTTTGCGATTGACCTACAGTGTTATGAATGAACTTCAACGCAAACAGTTTGAGCAAAACAAAGAGTGTGACTTTTCTTTTGGTATTTCAAACTTGGCTCGTTTTCGGGCAAATGCCTTTGTGCAAAGGGGATGTGTCACAGCGGCTATTCGGATGATTCCCGTCGAAATTAGAACCTTTGAAGAATTGGGTCTTCCCAAAATTCTCTCGGATTTTGCCGATAAACCTTCGGGCTTAGTGTTGGTTTGCGGAGCAACGGGTTCGGGTAAATCGACGACGTTGGCGGCGATGATTGACAAGATCAATAGAGAACGAGAAGAGCACATTATCACGATTGAAGATCCGTTAGAATTTTTGCATAAGCACAACAAGTGCCTTGTGAATCAACGAGAAGTCAATGCAGATACTCTTAGTTTTACCAATGCTTTGCGTTCGGCTCTTCGCCAAGACCCCGATGTGGTTCTGATTGGCGAAATGCGCGATTTAGAAACGATGAGATCGGCTTTGACCATCGCCGAGACAGGTCACTTGACTTTTGCGACCTTACACACTAACTCTGCTGTGCAATCGATTAACCGTATTGTAGACGCTTTTCCCTCAAATGAGCAGCAGACCATTCGCGCGCAATTGGCCTTTGTTTTGCAGGGGGTCGTGTGTCAGCAACTCCTTCCTAAAATTGGAGGAGGAAGGGCGATGGCCTATGAAATCATGGCCTGTACGCCAGCGATTAAGGCCTTGATCCGCGATGATAAAATTCACCAAATCGAAGGGATTATTGAAGTTTCTCAGAAATTTGGTATGAATACTTTGAATCACCGTTTGGCCGAAATGGTTAAACAAGGGGTTTTGACAGATGAAGTCGCCTTGGGTTCGACTCACAATCCAGAACAATTGCAAAAGCTGTTGCTTGAATTATAGGGGGATATGTGGCCATTTGGATTTATAAAGCCGTTAACTCTCAGGGAATAGAGATCGAAGGAAAAATTGAGTCGGGTTCTAAAGATGAGGTCTCTAGCCTTCTTCGCAAAAAGAAACTGAGAATTACGAGTCTTAAAAAAGAACCGATGCAGATCAATCTCAGTTTCGGTTCTGGGGTGGGGATGAAGGAAGTGGCTCGCTTTACTCGCCAGTTTTCGGCGATGAATAATTCAGGTCTTCCTCTGTTGCAATGTTTAGAAATTTTACAAGAGCAGACTGAGAATCCCAAATTTAGAACGATCATCAAAAACGTTTCGGGAAAAATTCAAGGGGGGAGCTCTTTGAATGAGGGTTTGGCGAAGCACCCCAAGGTGTTTTCAGAGTTGTATTGTCACATGGTGGCAGCTGGTGAAGCGGGGGGGATTCTCGATGAAATTTTGGCGCGTTTAGCTGAATACTTAGAAAAGAACGAAAGGTTGAAACGCAAAATCAAGGGTGCAATGATGTATCCTACAATCGTCGTTCTCGTCGCGATTGCCGTTGTGACAGTGCTTTTGACCTTTGTTGTACCTAAATTTGCAGTGATGTTTGAGTCAGCGGGCAAAAAACTGCCGGCCCCTACCCAAGTGGTAATGGGCATTTCGAACTTTTTAATTGATTATGGCGGTTATCTCTTCTTGCTTCTTATTGGCCTAGTTATTGGGATACGCCAGTATTATAAAACGCCCTCAGGGCGCTATCAAATCGATGCGATCTTGCTTAAAGCTCCGGGAATTGGCGTGCTACAGACTAAATCTGCAGTTGCTCGCTTTACGCGTACCTTAGGTACACTTCTTAATGCGGGCGTATCCATCATTGATGCCTTGCAGGTAACGGGAAAAACTTCGGGAAATAAAGTCGTTGAAAGTGGCGTTTTGAAAACGGTAGACTCCATTTCGGGCGGTAATACCATTTCAGAACCTCTTAAAGAAACGGGAATATTCCCTCCGATGGTGGTTCAAATGGTCTCTGTGGGTGAAAAAACCGGGGGCTTGCCCGATATGCTTTTAAGGGTTTCAGACTTTTTTGACGAAGAAGTGGATGCGGCGGTTGAGGCACTTACCTCGATGATTGAACCTTTGATTATTGTTTTCTTAGGGGTGGTTATCGGCGGAATTCTTGTGGCGATGTATATGCCGATGTTTTCTCTTGCAGATACCGTTCAATAAAGTTGGAAAAAAAGTTAAAGTAAAGTCTCAATTTGCCGATATAATTAAGAGAGTATATCTAAGATTTCTTATCTTAGAATGAAAATTTAACGATGACCGGAGTGTTATCATGAGAATTACAGACCTTTTCATGCAAAGTGGCGGACCCGAGAGAGTCCGCAAAAGTGCGGGTGTTCAAAAGTCTGAAGAAAAAAAAGGTACACCTGCCTCTTCTCCCAAAGACTCAGTGAGTCTCTCTAAAGAAGCCCAAGCCGCTTCGTCAAATCAGGTTGAAGCCTCTGCTGTAAGGGCCCACGTCGATGCTTTACCTGATGTTCGCGAAGATCGAATTGCCGAAGTGAAGTCGAGAATCGAAAATGGCTATTACGATTCTGAGGAATTTAAAGAGAAATTAGCTGACCGCTTGATCAATGATATTGATTTCTAATATGGGCTTGCTCACAAGAACGTGCTTCGCCAAGAAAGGGTTATTCCCTATCTTGGCGTTTTTATTTTTGCTTTTTTCGCCAACTCTTTTCGCGCAAAATTTTAAGGAAAGTAGCCACCAGTATCTATGGGTGGATGCAAAGGGAGAGAAAAAAGGGGTAGCAGAATATCAAATTCAGCAAAAGGGAGAAAAAATACAAGTCGAGTTTTTTCTTTGGTCGCCACAAAGCCCCTCAAAAAATTATAGAAGTCAAAGTCTTTTTGCCCTTGATTCACTGCTTACCCTTGAGCAACTCTACCTTGCCGATGCTCTAAAAGAGAATTATCGACAAGAGTCGTATCAGCGTTCGACTCGGGAGTGGATGAATGATGGCTTAGGGAAGCACGAGCTTTTGACTTTGCACAAATCCCCCCTTTTTACCGAAGAACAGCTCTTAAGTCTCATTCCCTTTTTGTATGAGAGAGGAATTAAAACCTATCCGCTTTGGTTGCAGAGAACCTTGTCAATCCAACGAGTTGAAAGTCGGGAACCCGTGTATAGCGAAATACAGTTGACTGAGCAGAAAACGTGGGTTAAAGACGTCAAATGTACCGTGGTGAAGTGGATTGTAGAAAATAAAGAGTACGTGGTTTATTTATCCTTAGAAGGATGGCCAAAGGTCTTGCAGATTAACTTTCCCGATTTAAGCCGACTCGAA
Organism: Fibrobacterales bacterium; assembly: GCA_050300815.1. Taxonomy (GTDB): domain Bacteria; phylum Fibrobacterota; class Fibrobacteria; order Fibrobacterales; family CAWVXU01; genus JBNKYI01. The sequence goes on along the minus strand of JBNKYI010000081.1, from coordinate 5,719 downwards.
TTGCATAAAATTGAGGTCATTCCTTAGACAATCTAAGCCCTTTAAAGGGCTTTTTCAATAAGAGTAGGAATGGCGATTCTTTCGCTAACCCATTCATTTAAAAACCGAATTTCTTCCAGAAAATAAGAACCCGTTGAAGGGAAGTCGTTCTCTAGTGAATGCAAAAGCGCTTTACTTTGCTCCCAGGATTCTTCTTGAACGGTGAGCCAGAATTTTTCGATGGTATTCAGTTTTCCCTTTAAAGTCGTGGTCGGCGTTAGAACGATTCCTTCAATAGCAAGCTCTTGATGTAAAAATTGCCAAAGGGCTTCGAGCTCAATGCGCCCCTCAGATAGGCTTTGGGTGAAATAAAAATCTAACCAACAATCCAAATTCATACTTGAAATAAACCAAGGCGCTTCATAACGAAGTGGAAGCGCGTCAAGAATGCGGCGCATAATCTCGAGGTGTTTTTCTAATTGCGGCTCATCTAGGTTTTTGTGAGGGTCTGGGTTTTTGTCACAAAAGACCATGTCTGGATTTTCGTAGCTCCTCAAAGCCTCATGGCCGTGTAGACGGCAAGCCAGAGCGCGCCCTAAGTAAACTTCGCAACGTCCTGACTGCTGGTTTTGAAATCGACAGTAGTGATTTCCCTCCCACCAGCGGTGTTCTCGTGCGGGTTGTTTGAGAAAGTTTTCAAAAGCCGTGGGAGTGAATTGCTCTTGGGCTGTGCGCATCATCAGAACAAACTCAGGAGCGGTCATGGTCGGAGAGACGCAACATTCTCCCCAGCACTCTCCACATTCAAGAGAGGGTAGGCTTTTGTAAATTTCAGTGATCTCGCGATAGATTTCCATTTCTCTTATTATCGGTCGACTTTTATAGCGACATTAGACAATATGAAGAAAACTAATTGCGTATATATCCAGACTTTTTCAACTCTTCTTTTGAAGACTTGGTCGTTGCTCCCGCTTTGAAGTTGCCATAATCTTCATGCAAATAAGCTGTTGAATGAAATTGCAATTGTTCGATAAGCACACCGGTGGCAACGGCTCTTCCGCTAGCGTCTGTAAGGCCGATTTGAGGATCGGCTAGCCATAATAACTTAATTTCTGCCGTTCCCGCATCATTGATGAAGTCGGGTTGAACGAGAGAAAAGTCGCTTTGAAGCTTGCGAATGTACTGACCCGTTTGGTCGAATAGGTTAAATCGAATATTTAGATTGAGGTCATAAATGGGTTCACCCTCATGGCCAGGATCTTTGCGGCTTCCCTCTCTCGATTTTCCTAGATGGTTCTCTCCTCCGATCACAGGGAGATTGTGAATCTTGACATCAAAGACAAGCCCGGCTTGAGGAATCTCTTTTCCGTAGTTTTGGGTGTTTCCCTCTCGATTGAGCGAATACCAGTCTCCTGTGCGATAATCTTTAAAAAAGGCGACGAGATCTTCGCCCATTTGTTCTTCGGGGGCAAAAGGATGAACGGCAAACTCTTTTGCCTGAGTAACGACAGGAGCTGCTTCAAATTCAATTTTTAATTTAGGCTCTCGAATGGAGCCGACCACAGGAGCATAGGGATTATTTTCGTTAGGTGTATTTTGATTTCTGTCGAGAATGCGGGGAAATTCAGGGTGAATTCGGATGGAATCTCCGGGTAGAGAGTAGCCAGGATCTTTTTCGGTCATTGCGAAGGTCCATTCTTGATTTCCTGAGCGCAGAGAAAAGGTGGGTTGGATTTCAACATCTCCACCCTTTTGTCGAACAAACCACTGGGCTCCCCCTTCAAGAGTATCGACGGGTTCTGAAAGGGTGACGATTAGCGAATCCCACAAAGTGGTCTTCGTATAACGAGCAGAAGAAACTACGGGCGCGACTTTGTCGATCATTAAAATCGAGGTCTTTTCAAAGGCCGCCCCTTCTCCTTTAAATTGCCAAAGTAGGCCATGTCCTTTTTCTTGAGAACCCATTGTGAGCCGCTTGGTCATTTGTGAGCCCAATCCAGCATTCCATGTGATAGAATCTGTTGTACTCCAATCTGAAGTGAACACAGAGTCGTTGTTGTTAGGGCCCCAAAGTACATTGAGACTGTCCATCAAGTCGTTGGGTCTGAGCTTGCGAGTAAATTCGACCACAACTTTCTCAGCTTGTCCATTGCCATCTTCATCGAGAATTTCTGCAGATTTCATAGGCACAGGGCGATATTTGATGAGAACTTTTAGGGTCTGGTGTTGACAAGCTCCTGCGGGGTTATCGCTTAAATCGGTGATAGGTGCCGAGCTTAAGAGTTGTAAGAAATCATCGGGCTTGACAATGACCTTGCCGTCTTTGGGAGTTAAGGCGAACATCCAGATGTTTCTTTCGTCATCAATCAATTGATTGGCTGTAACATCGAAATTTACCGTCTTGGAATCTCCCTGTGCATCAAAAATGGCAAAGGGAAATTGAAAGCCCGGTGCCTTTACGGTTTCACTAAATTGAATTAAAACAGAATCAGGGTCTATACCTGGATTGAGATTTTCATAGACGGCGGCGCTAATCGCAGTGGGGCCTATGCCGTCACTTAGAGATTGAGAGGATGAAACTTCTTTGCCATCGACTGTGTTGATTAGATATGCGGTTCCTCTAGGAGAGCCATCGACACCGAAGTGCCCGCCGAGGTCTGCCCAAAGAACAGTATCTTGTTCAACGCTAATTTCCGAGGCGGGAATAAACACGGAATCCCCCTGCAAGGTGATCGCGACTCCCTTGAGACTTTGGCCGGCAATGTAGTTTTGGTTCAATTCAATTTTAATTCGATCAGGGGTTCCATTACAGTCTTCATCTAGGGCGAGAGCCAAATCGGGAATGGGGTAGGGGGGAAGCTCTATGATTTGAATTGGCGTTTCGGCGGGAACGTAAAGAAAGCCTTCAGAACCGCTGCGCCCTCTGACGATAAGATTGTTGAGCATTTCTGCCGTCCCTGTCATGTAGACGGTGATTGTGCCGTTTTGCAGGTTGATTTCTTCGATGGGATTAGGACTTGAAGCGGTGGCGTAAAACTCGATACCAGGTTCTTTGGCTTTGAGCACAAGAGTCAATTTTTCATCGACAATGTCTCCACCGATTTCTTCGAGCAAATTGAAGGTGACGGGAATGCGTCTGTTGACGAAGCCCCTTAGTGTATCGGCGGGTTCTGAAACAATGTAGCGCGTTTCAACGGGAACGACCACGGTGTCGACGTCGATAGTAATTCTTTGGTGAGTGCAAGCGCAATCGGGCTGTTCGTGATTATGCCAAGCGACGAAGTCGTAATAACGAGCGCCAAGTGAGAGATTACTGATCTGAGTATTGAAAGAGACCGAATCTTTGCGTCCATTAATTGCACTTTGGGCAATAGGATTGGCATCGAGCTCAACTAAGGTGAGATTGGCATCGGGATAGGCCCAAGCACTTCCCTTAACATCGACTTGAAAAGAGTCGATTTCGACGCTGGTTGCAGGTGAGATCAAAGGACTTGTAAACTGCATTTCGACATTGCGGTGAGAGTTAGGGATATTTGTGGTGTAATTGGGTGGATAGCCGTAAATGTGCACTCCCTTGTGATGAGCGGTGATATAAGGGGTTTTGGCATAGGTGAGCACATTGATTCCATCAATTTTTTCGACCCAGTCTGCACCGCCAAAGCTTGCGGCATGGGCGAAATCAACACCCCCAAATTGAAAGGGAAGCATTTTTGCCTGCACAGACCAATCATCATAAAATTCTTCCATAGGAATGCTGACCCAGTTGGCTAAAAGCATTTCAACTTGCACTTCGGCTCGGCCTGAGACATGAATTTCATCGGGAATGGTAATGGGAACGTAGTAGTAATCGGTTCCTGCAACCGCGACGGGCGAGCCCACGGTCGCTACTGTGCTTTTAGCCATTCCCCCTTCGTCAAAGATCTGAGAGTAGGCGGGTTGGGGAACATAAGCCGAAGCGTTAGCGGCTTTGTAGTAGTATCTGAGTTCGAGGCCTGTAAAAGGCTCGACGTCGTTGTTAGAAACATTGATATAGTATTTCATTCGTCCCCCGGCAAATATGGGCTTGATATAGATGCTCATATCGACAAAGCGAACGGTGGTTTTAAAAGAGTAGTGCGCTCCTCCGTTGTCGTCTTTGGTGGTGCCGCTGATAATGTCGACATAGTATTGGGTATTAGGAGTTAATCCTTCGAGAGTGACGGCATGAAAGCGAGTGGGGCGACCTGAATCATCGCCGTTTTGAACTTGGCTGACATTGCTTGGGTCGGTTCCGTAAGCAACCGCCGAAGAAGTTGAGTTCGCGGGAGTCCACCAGTAAATGGTGGCTGTTTGGTCAGTGACGTTGCAGATGCGAATTTCTGAAGCCGAAGCGGGAGGAAGCGGGGCCGCAGTGGTGGTGAAGCTATACCAAGCCCCATGGTTGTCATCGCGTGAAGAGTTGCCGTAAATGTCTCTGCCCGAAATAAAGAAATAATATGGGGTTGAGGCGCTAAGACCCTCAGCATAGACCGAGTGAACCTTTGACATTTCAGAGACGGGAATACTTTGAACGATACTTCCCCCGGCATCTGTGGAGATGTAGACGGTATCGCGAGCGCGTTCGTCACTTTCCCAGTTGATATAGGCGGATGTCTGATCAATGGGGTCGACGACGACGTTTGAGCGTTTGGGCCCGACATAATCGGGAGGTAAATCTTTGGCCATCAACTGAGAAACGAGAATCAGTTGGGCAGCATAATCCACACAGGTTTCGGTTTTGGTCCATTGATCCCAAACATCTACCATTCTTTGACCAGGTGCGACGCCAGCCATAAAGGCTCCGATGGGTTTGCGATATTCGTAGGGGATGCCTCCGGCGTTATAGCCTTCGGGATTGGCTCCTCGATGGTGAGGGTGGTTTAAATTTTTTGTTCCTGCTCCCATGACAAAGGAAATATCCCAAGGGTTGAGCCCTAGCGTGTAATTGAGATTGTCAACCATCACTTCATAATAAGGTTGCGCTTCGGCAGGGGATTCGTTGCGCAAGATATCGTAGTAGGCCACGACGGGTAAAAGAGCTCCAAAATTGTAACGGTTGAGCCCCCAAGCGATATCTATACGCCTTAGGTTATAAGGAGGAACAATTTGGAGGTCGTTTATGCCTTCATAGGCTGTGCCCCCGTTGCCCGATTCGGCCATGTGTCTCTGTTTAATGATGACTTTGATACGGCTACGCATGTCTTGAGCCTCTGCGGCAGGAACTCCGTATTGAGCGGCGAGGGCGTCGGTGGCGAAGACTAAGCGGTACATAGCCCATAAGACTTGAAGGTGAGTGTTTTGGTAGTCGTAAACCCATCCCCCAGCGCTGAAGAGTTCTTTTTGAGATTCGAGGGCGCCCGCCTCAAAGGTGTCTGCGTTGTATTGGGCATTGGCGTTGAAGCCAATGGTTTTGTCTTTGTAGAGAATTTGGCGGTATTTATCATCTTTAGTGAGATACCACATGGCCAAGGTGCCCATCGCGAAGTCGTCATCCCATCGACCTTGTTGAGGATAAAAAGACCCATCGGAATAAGAGAGAAATTTTCCCTTTTTAAAGTTGGCCATAACGACCTTGTCGTAAATTTCGATGGCAGCTGCTTTGAGTTGGGCGGCATATTCGGGATCATAGGCCGCCAGCGAACGCATACCATACGAAGTCAGCAACTCGGCACCGCAAACGTTGACAATAGCCTGCAGTTGCTCATCTTGCAGCGGGCTGTAC
>JBNKYI010000080.1:0-9087 GCA_050300815.1 Fibrobacterales bacterium | reverse complement strand
TGTATTGAATGATGTTTTACTAGCATCTAAAAGTGATACGATTTTTTTAATAAAAGAACAGTTGTTTAAAGCTAAGGATGGAAGATTTATTGATACAACTTTTATAAAATTTTAAAAAATTTAATACATCAATTAAGAGTGCATGCTCAACACATTCACCCCAACTTCTTACTCATCTCAATCGAATTCTCATACCCAAGTTTTTCATAAACCGGACGGCCAAATCTAGACGTGTTTAATTTAACTGTGGTTGCGAATTACTTTTCTAAACCGCAATTCAAAGTTTCTGTTCTTCAAATCATGTTAATCCTTTAACCCTATGAATCCTGGTTCAGACAAAAGGGTTGATGAATTACCGCTGTGAAAATGCCTCATCTCAAACTATTATTTAGACATCCCTGCAATGATGAGAAGATATGGTCGCAATAAATCCATACATGAAAAGTAAGATAACCAACCATCTAGGTAATACGGTAGCTTTGGTTCCTTCAGATGCATCTAGAGATCTGATGACTTGGTTGTATTTTCCCTTTGGCAAACAAGTGACCTTGGCTGAAGGGTTCGCTGACCGAGTGACTGAGGCGTTTACGACGAAGGAATTGGATAAGGGCGGTGATCTGGATCTTTACTACTTCGGTGCTAGGTACTATGATGCGGATTTTGCTTCGTGGACTCAGGTGGATCCGATGCGGCAGTTTAGCTCTCCGTATTTGTATGCGGGGAATGGGTTTAACTCTTTAAGTTCTGTTGATCCTGATGGGAATAGTATATTGGCACAAGATGTAGTTAATAAAGACGGTCAAAAAGAAAACATGGCACAAATGGTTTCAAACTCTGGCAATGCAGAATTAATTCGCAAAGGGGCGCCAGTTGTTGCGAAAGTGGAGCTTTTTGTTCTGTCAATGTACGCTAATGTTGGGATGTTTATTGGTGGTTTGGCAACAGAATTTGGTTTAGATAGTTACGAAAATTATGATAAAGATAAAAAAGTAGACATTGATGTCCTTGTAATTGATGGAGCCAAAACACTACTTAAAGCTACGTTGTCAAAAGCTGTCGATTCGGTTGAGTTTTTTGGTTTCTGGGCCTCTAAAGGATTTGATGCGGCATTGGATCAACTAAACAATGCCTCTGATATGTTAGAAGCGAAAGAAGAAGGAGATAACTGATTCTATTATGATATTAAAATTATTATGGAGCTTTTTGGATCTTTTTGCTTTTGGATTGATATTTGGTGTTAACTGGGTATTACTTAAAAATTATAAAGAAGAAGCGCAAAAGCAGGATGACCTTGTAAAAGGAATGGAAGATGATGCTCCTCACTTCATCAATAGTATTTACGGAGGATTAGTTATTGCACCAATATTATTTCTAGTATTTCTTGTGGCTATTTGGTTTTGAAATAATGTTTATAGAGATAAGTCTTTAGGCTGAAATACTTCTTACTCATCTCAATCGAATTCTCATACCCCAGTTTTTCATAAACTGGGCGGCCAAATCTAGACGTGTCTAACTTAACCGTAGACACGTTGTTTTCTTTAAACCAATCTTCTAGAGCAATAATCAATTCTTTAGCGTATCCCTTGTTTCTGTGGTTAGGATCGACATAGACATCCATGATGTAACCGATGAAATTGTTTTTAAAATAATACGACGGAAAGTCGGCCTTAAGGATACCACCCGCTTGGGCGACCCATTCGCCGTCGATCTGTATACCCAAATGAGTCATTTTGCCTTCGGCCATTTTTTGCGTGTACTCAGAAACAGTGGCTTCGAGTGCCTCAGCCACCAGTAAGAGTTCTTCAGTTGTTCCTTGTTTCTTTTTAATTGTTCATTGATGCAGTTACCTCAACGTCAAATCATTCGTCTAACATGCATTCAACCCTAACAGGATGCTATGATGAAACACCCCCCAAAAAATTTTAAATTGAATGAACTCTATCTTGACCTTACTTCTGACTGGGGGTTTAAATACATACTCGGGAGCTCTGAAAATAAAGAATTTACACTTAGCTTTATAAACTCTGTTTTGCCAGAGAAAGACCATGTCAGTGATGTCCAATTTCTACCCACAGAACATATAGGAGCTGATGTTGAATCCAGAGTAGCAGTATTCGATATTTTATGTACGACAAATGATCAACGCAAAATTCTAATTGAAATGCAGAAATTACCCCAAACTTATTTTTCTGATCGAACGTTGTTCTATTCTACATGGCCCATTCAGTCTCAAGCGATTAAGGGCAATTGGGATTATCGACTCAACAAGGTTTATGTGATTTCAGTTATAACCTTCAAGCTTAATAGTTCGACGGACCATTTTGAAAATCACCATAAAATATTAAATACTGAGACTTACAAAGAATACACGCAGGCATTAGAGTTTGTAACTCTTGAACTTCCGTGTTTTAAGCTTCAGCTTGAAGAGTCTAATACTCCATTAGAAAAGTGGATTTGGGCATTTTTGAATCTTAATAAGGTTAAAGACCGTGCTCCAGAATTCGTTGAAACAACTTTTAAGCATTTGCTAGAAAGGGCCGAATTACTTAAATTCACTAAAAAGAACTTGAATGAGTATAAGATGTCAATTTATAACGAAAGAAATCTTAAGCCTTTCACCGATTATGCCCGAGACAAAGGTTTTGAAGAAGGAGAAGCGCAAGGCCGTTTTTCTGAAAAGCAAGAACTTGCTAAAAAGCTATTGGCCGATGGTTTTGATCCTGAAAAAGTCCGTCAATTAACAGGCTTAGGCCTCAATGACCTTAATCGCTAAATAAGAAACAAAGGCCCGTTTTAAACGGGCCCTTAGTTTTCTAAAAATTAAACAACATACTATATCTTGTCTGCCCATCGCGGACGCCATTACCCGACAGATCTTTAATCAGTGCAAAATCAAATTGCAAAATATCAGAGATCATCAGGCCGACTCCCATATCGAGTTCTTCTCGTTGACCTGGATCATCAAAGAGATAACCCATCCGCAGAGCCAAGGTGTTGTTGTAGGTGTATTCGATTCCCGAATTGATCATGGCGGTGTTGAGTGAAGGGTCAGACCAAGTTTTAAAGAGCGAAGTGTAAAAGGGATCGACATCGCCTTTGTCGTCTTCAGTCAGAGCATCTTTTTTGTAGTCAACAGCAATGACGACCCGATGCTCTGGGGTGCGGTAGAGATCATAAGACACGCCGACCTTCCACATCAAAGGAATGGGGTTTTGTTTGCTTTTGTCGACATAATAGACTTGAGGCCCCATGTTGGCCGCGACCAAACCAAAGTTTAATCCATCGACAAAAACATCGCGAGCGAGATAAGACACGTCGACCGCATAAGAGGTGGTTTTTGCATCGGGTTCGTTAGGAACACCGCTAATCAGATCAGAATAAATCAATTTAAAGGCGATGCCCACGCCGTTGTGGCGGTCGATGCGCAATCCATAGGTCAAGCCCGTTACAAGCTCCAACGAATTGACTTTTACCTCGGTACCGCTAGAGGTGGCATTTTCGGTTTCGAGTACCGATTCGCCAAAGCTCACGAAGTTGAAGTACCAACCAATTGTTCCCCACTCGTAAAGGGGGATGGTGAGAGCGGTATTGAAGTGATAGAGGTCGTTAATTTGCAATGAGGGCAACAGGTTTTCATAAAATGCCGCCAGTTGCATATCTGCCTTTTCAAGTTTTTCTACACCAGCAGCTGTGGTTAGCCAAATTTCAGGGCCCGCCAAGGCCACATGAAAAATCTGATCTGAATGCAAGCCCTTGCCCGTGTGAAAGTGTTGCCATTCACCAATGGCGTTGATCGAGCGTTGCCCCTCGGCTGTTTTGGCTTCAATTTCTGATTTAGGGCCGGCAGGTAGAGCATAGGTGGGTTCTAAAAGAAGCAACCCTGTGCTGGTGGCAAACCAGACTTCGCTTTTTTCAGAAACGGCGATGTCGCGAACCTCAGAAGTGCCAAAATCGAGCTGATCCCATTTTTTGCGATTAAAGTGAGAAGCTCCTTTGGGGTGAGCCACCCAAACGTGGTCTCCATCGAGTTCGAGGTCAATCATCTCTAAAGATTGCAGACCGTCGTTGAGCGTATAAAGGGCCCACTGATCTTTTTCGGTGTCTAGTCGAGCGGGGCTGAGCCGAGCAATGCCCTGCCCTTGCACGGCGACGTAAAGCTCTTGGGTTTTATCAGACCAGCGCACAGCGCGAATGTCTTGCCCGGGCAATACCGTGCCTTTGCGCTGCAACTCGCCCTTATCGTGGCGATAGAGGCCCTCGCTGGTGGCGATCCAAGTGATATTGCCTTGGCTGGCAATGTCGTAAACGATTTTGTTGTTGAGTTCGTGAAAGCTCTTCCAGACGGCACCGTCAAATCGTTGGAGTCCGTGGGCAGTTCCTACCCATAGTTTTTCTCCTCTCACATCATAGAAGAGGGTTGTGATAGAATCTTTGAGTACCAAACTCCAAGGAATGCGCAAACGAACGGCTAGATCTTCGTCTTCTCTAGTTTTCAATTCGTTAAAGGCTTTAACGGTGGCAACCGCAGAGTCTAACTCTTCATCGCTTCCGCGAAAGCGGCGAACTACCCCTTGGATTTTCAAGTTTCCTTCGAGATCGGTTTCAAAATAACTGACCCATTGGGTGCCGTTAAAATAGTAGAGCTGAGAACCGATGGCGGCGTAGGCTTCTGATTGCCCTAAAAAACCAGGCTGACGTCTAGAAGTCAAGGCGCGCGGGGATTTACCCTGAGTGGGCATACTCAGGCTCCACTCATCGGCAAGAGGCTTAAATGCTTGTGCGGCGGGATTCCAATAAGTGGCAAAGGCATCTTCAGCTAAAGCGACGCCTGTTTCTCCCATTCCTAATTGGCGAGCCCCCGAAGGGATACCTAAGGTGATAATAGCAGAACGAGGAGCAGAATAAACGGATTGAAAGCCAAAGGCCAACGCGAAAAGGGCAATGGGATGCAAAAGGCGTCTCGAATGTTTTAGACGAGACGCAAAACTTTTATAGCTCAAAATATCTCCAGTCAGGAACCTGATATTTGCCCATGATGGGCAGCAAACTGACCCAGTTGGCTTTCTCATCCCCAAACCAAGCTTCTTTGGGAATTAGCCGGGTCGCATCTCCCGGGTAAAAGGGCGGGAGAAGTTCGGGGTAGTTGTATATCTGTTCCCGGGTTACATAGGTCGAATCGCCGATAAAATTACAAATTTTAGGATCGGAGGTATGGATCTCGTAACCGTAAATTTCAACGCCGTTGCGATCTCCGTGTTCGACGGTGCGAATAGACTCTTCGAGGTTTTGAGTCCATTGGGCGAGCAACTGATTTTGTTGTTCTTCGCTGAGCGCTTCGGTTTCGCCAAACCACTCTTTGATCTCTGCAAGCGAGGGTTTAATGTTAGCGAGTTTTTTGCGAGGGGATTCTTTGACGATAGAATACTGTCCCGACTTCGTGATTTTGTCAATATCCCTTTCGTCTTTTTGGGCCGTGTTATTTGAGGCGATAAAGCCCAAGCCTACTAAAATAAGGCTGATGACAATTAAAATCAAAACTAAAGCGAGGGTCATGGTTAACCTAAAACAAGAATAATGAAAAAACATAATATTTTTTAATGCTCTGCGAATCAATGGGTTTATATGTTTGGGATAACTATGAGGAATTTTATGAGATATCTTGTTCTTTTGGCATTTTTAGGGAGCACTTGGGCGAAAGCCGAGAGTTTTTCAAAGGATTCTGCGGCGATTGAGGCATCGCTGCCTGAGATTCCCAGCGAGCTGCTCGTTGAAACCTTAAGCCCTGGCGAGGGTGAAGGGGCTGAGTTGGGAGACCTGCTTTCGGTGCACTACATTGGTAAACTGCAAAATGGCAGTGAATTTGATAACTCTTATAAACGAGGCAAGGTGCTTGATTTGGTTTTGGGAAGCCCAGAGCTGATCAGCGGTTGGACAATGGGTCTAACAGGGATGAAAATCGGTGAAAAGCGACACTTGCTTATCCCCCCTCAATTGGCTTACGGAGAGAGAGACTTGGGAGTTATCCCCCCAAATTCGGTATTGGATTTTGAAGTAGAGCTGGTCAATTTGCGCAAGCCCAGAGCTCCCGATACCTTGAGAGAGATTCCCGACAGTCTTTGGCTGTCGCACCCTCGGGGCTTAGAATTTTACGTTGAAAAAGAAGGCGTCGGGCCGGTGGCTCGCCCCGGAACTTTACTCAAAGTGCACTACACGGGTTGGCTCTTAGGAGGAACGTCTTTTGGCAGTTCAAAAAGCACTCCGGTTCCCGCTGAGTTTACGTTGGGGTCTAAACAAGTGATTTCTGGTTGGGAATACGGGCTAGACGGCATTCGCGCCGGAGAAATTCGCTGGCTGAAAATCCCCCCTCATTTGGGATACGCCAACCAACCGATGGCGAGAATTCCTCCCAACTCGACATTGATTTTTAAGGTAGAGGCTGTTGAAGTGCACGCCGACCCTAATTTCAAAGGAGATCTCTTTCCCCAAATTGCAGAAATCCCTTGGCTCAATTTACAAGCGGGATTGCGCTATCATATTGAGCAAGAAGGAGAGGGCGCTGGCGTGCAGAAAGGTGAAACGGTTAAGGTGCATTACACCGGTTGGCTAACCGATGGAACGGAATTTGATTCATCTCGTCCTCGTCGTCAGTCCTTTAGCTTTGCGGTAGGCTCTAAACAAGTGATTCCCGGTTGGGATATTGGCGTTGAGGGCATGAAAGTAGGCGAACGCCGCTGGCTCTACATTTCGGCACCATTGGCTTATGGGGCACGCACGGCGGGAATTATTCCGGCGAATTCAGATTTGATCTTTGTGGTTGAGCGAGTTGAATAGAAATCAAAGCTCAATGATTTGAGCTTCTTCAGGATCTACGCCGAGTTGAGCCTCTTCGAGTGCGTTGAGGTACTCTTCGTTTTCGGGTTCCCATTTGAGTAATTTGTCTTCGAGAATCGAAATGGCGTGTTTGGGTTTTTGCAAAGCGTGCATAAAAAGCTGAGCCATGCGAAACAGCACCTCTTTGTTTGACCAGTCAATTTCGATAATGCGCTGGTATTTCAAAAGCGCCTGTTCATACTCTTCTAAAACCTCTAGACCTTGCCCCCACCAATCTAAAAGTTCAATTTCGCGGGCGCGCTCTGGCGAGTCTTTCAATTCTTTTTTGAGAGAATCGAAATAGGGGATCAGTTCATTTTCGGCGGCTTCGCTGCCGTGTAGAACGAGGGTATCAATGGCTTTGCATAGAGAATCGTGATAGTTCATGAGTCAAATTTACCAAACTGGCCTCTTATAATGGGGATATTTTGGAAAAAGCCCTTTCAAATCTTTATTCCCATTTTCCATCCCACTTGAGAAAACTGACCTTTTTGATTTTGAGTTCCCAAGGGTCGCTTGAGCGATAAAGAATGGCCCCCTCTCGAGTCGAGTTGAGCACCATCCGAGTCGAGTCTTCGACAAAAAGATCGGTAGCGGTCGAACCCAATTGACTGCCCGAAGACCAGAGAGCGGTCTGGCAAGTGGGTTGCAAGCTGGGGTCTGCGCATAGGGGAGTAGGGTCTTGGGTGGGTCTGATAAAAGCGACCATAGACAAAGTACTGTCGCTAAAGGGCCATTCGCCCTCTCGCCAATTGGTGTACATCAACCGAAAACCTTCGCTGATGATGTCGAGTCGCCAAAAATTTTTAAAAGATTGTAGCAGAGCATGGCCATCTTCGCCCACGGGCAAAGAAATAAGCGAATCTCTTAAGGTGTCGACCTCAAGTTGATAGTTGGGAATTGTTGCCTTAAGAGTTTCGAGCGAAGCGAACTGTCGGCCAAGCAAATGAATAAAACCACCGGGTTCGACCATTTCGGCGAGTTGCTCAAGGGTGTGTAACGATAGACTGTCTGCGATCACCGTTAGCCTCTTTCCTCCAAAACGCGCCCCTTCCGCTAAAATTTTAGAGGGATTTTGGGGAGGGTAAAGCCAAATTCGGTCTCCGGTTTCGATCGTATTGCTGTCGTTATTGTCATCGGGAAAGACGATTAAAGAGCTAATGCCCTCTGAGGTGCTGAAATTCCATCCCAAGAGTCCGTGGTTTCTGACAACGGTTTTTTCTGGCTCTTTAAAACGTCCGATCCAAGTCAAAATGGCGATCAAGATTAAGACGACGACCCCTCTAAGTAGCGCTTTGCCAAGTGAGGGGCGCAGATGGTCGTCGGTTGTGGGATGGGCTTTGGGATATTTCATGATGAGGTCGATATGGGGATTGAATTTAATGAAGGATGAGGTTGATTTTTTGCAAAAGAAATTTAGCGAGCCTTCTATAAATTATAGATTTAGCCTCGAGTTAGAGGTCCTTTAAAGAGACTTCTGAATTAAAAATGTAGATCAAGTGGCGATGCCTTAAATCAAAAGAGGCATCATCTAAGGATAATCGAAGGATAAAGGAAGTAAATGCGACTTGTTCTTTTATTGGGGATCAGTGTTTGTTTTTTTGCTTGTGCAAATGCGGTAGTTGAAAAATCAAAGACAACAGAAGAAGTTAAGGCAGAAAAAAGTGATCTAGGCGAAGACGAAGCCTTTGCGAGTCGACGCCAACAGCGCATAACCTACGAACGAGAAGTGGGCTTTAAGCCGACCCCGCAAAAGTCTCTTTATTTGGGAGCAGATGGCATTTTAAAAGCCGAGCTGATTTCTGAAAAATTCCAAAAGGCAGAAAGAGAGCAAGCGGGAGTAACGCAGAGTGAGACATCAGAAAACAAATCGTATACCCTTCAATTTGAAGTGGTTGCCGATGTGGATGTCGCCCAAAAACGCCGTTGGGCGGTCACCCAAAAAACGGGATTGGGGGCTTACCTTCTATTCGATTCTCCGTTTTATAAAATTCGGGCCGGAAAGTGGAGCAGCAAAGAAGAAGCTGAAGACGCTGCACTTCAATACAACGCGATGGGAATTTCGGCAATTCTTATAGAACTTTGATGTCGAGCAGAACGCCAGAAGGTTGATTTTTACAAAATCTCTGCAGAAATACCCTTGAAATTTAAAGGATGTTTTACCACTTATTCACATTGTGAATAGGTGTGGATAACTTTTCAAGGGCTGAAATGTAA
>JBNKYI010000079.1:0-9110 GCA_050300815.1 Fibrobacterales bacterium | reverse complement strand
CCGATCTGCCCGATGAACAATTCGCCTACATAGAGCCCATGGTTGAACTCGGAACCATGGTGGGTCTCGGCGTGCCTTTTTCTTGGCACAATACCTCAACAAAAGCTCCTCATGATCAAAGTTGGCTCGGAGGTCTCAATGTCTATCTTTACCCTACTCAAGGGGCTGAAATTCGCTTCTTTGCCAATTACCTTTTACACGAAAACACTTTTCAAACCTTCTCAACCGGCGGTGACTCTTTCATGACGGGAATTGAAGCTCTAGTGGACTTCTAAAAAATGCAAGGAGAGCTTTTTGCAGACAAAGCGGATAATTCTCCTCTGGCTGAAAAGCTGAGACCTCAAAAGCTCGCCGATTTTTTGGGCCAGAGTCGACTGCTCGGCCCAGACACCCTTCTCACTCAAAGCATCAATCGCAGAGAAATTCCCAGCCTGATTCTCTGGGGCCCACCGGGTTGCGGCAAAACCACCCTCGCCGAAGTGATTCGCCGCGAAACCGATTTGCCGTTTTTCAAATTAAGTGCCGTGCACAGCGGTGTCAAAGAGGTAAAAGCCGTTTTGCAACAAGCTCAATCGATTCGATTGAATAAGGGGCGCCCTCTGCTTTTCATTGATGAAATTCACCGTTTTAACAAGAGCCAACAAGACAGTCTTTTACACGCCCTAGAAGAGGGCACCGTCACCTTGATCGGAGCAACCACCGAAAACCCCAGCTTTGAAGTCAACTCTGCTCTGCTTTCTCGATGCCAATTGCTTCTGCTGGCTCCCTTGGGAAATGCCGAACTCGAACAATTGATTCAACGAAGCCTTGAATTTCAGCGCAAATTGGCCAATCTTTCATCATCGGCTTGGACAATGGCAGACGAAGTCAAGCAAAAGCTCATCGCTCAAGCAGATGGCGACGCCCGTTATCTAATCAATCAAGTCGAATGGTTAACTCAAGCCGCTTCTCCAGAAGAAACCCTCGACCTTCAGTTTCTCGAAAAAGTCAACTTTCACAAACCTCTGCGTTACGACAAAAGTGGAGAAGAGCACTACAACCTGATCTCGGCTTTACATAAATCCGTTCGAGGTTCTGATCCCGATGGCGCTCTATATTGGCTGCACCGCATGCTCAAAGGAGGAGAAGATCCTCGCTATCTTTTGCGCCGACTTCAAAGAATGGCCGTCGAAGACATTGGCCTAGCAGATCCCCAAGCTTTGATGCTCGCGACTTCGGCTCAAGCCAGTTATGATTTCCTCGGCATTCCCGAAGGTTTATTGGCCATAGACCAACTCGTTATTTATTTGAGCCTAGCCCCCAAAAGTAACAGCGTAGAAAAGGCTTATTTCGCCGCCGAAGCCTTAGTGGCTCAGCACGGCAACCTCCCCGTTCCCCGAGCCCTTAGAAATGCAGTCAACAAAACGGGAAAACAACTGGGATATGGGCAGGGATACCAATATGACCACGATGCAGAACGAGCCTATGCCGGTCAAGAACATTTGCCCAAAGAAATCGCCGGAGCCGTCATTTATGAGCCGCACTCTAGAGGGCAAGAGGGCGAGTTGAATAAAGAATGGAATCTCTTGAGAGAATTCAGAGGATTGCCAAAGCGAAATTCTAAAGGATGAGGTATATTTGAGAACGTTATGGCAAAGATACTCCTCATTGAAGACGATCAAGACATTCTCGAACTCATGGAACTTGTTTTGCGCAAAGCCGGACACGAAGTTCACTCTGCCATGGATGGTAAAATTGGACTGCAAAGCGCCTTAAGTCTCCAGCCTGATCTGATTTTAGTCGACTGGATGCTGCCCTCGATGTCTGGCCCAGAGATTGTCAGTACCCTTAAGTCTAATCCCCAATTTCCCCCAACCCCCATTCTTATGGTAACGGCAAAAAGCCAAGACGAAGATCTGGTGATGGGTCTTAACAAGGGCGCTGACGATTATATCACCAAGCCGTTTTCTCCTAAAGTACTCGAAGCTCGCCTCAATCGCGCTCTGAAGCAATACGACAAAAACAAAGAAACTGAAACCCTAGAATACCACAATATCAAAGTCGACCTAAAGAAACACGTGGCTTTGATCGACGACGTCGAATTAACCCTCACCAGCAGTGAATTCAAGACCTTAAAATTTTTAATTTCGAAGCCGGGTTGGGTTTTTAATCGCAATCAAATCATGGAAGCCGTACACGGCGATGGCTATATCGTTAGTGAGCGCAGCATCGACGTCATGATTGTCGGTTTGCGCAAAAAAATGGGCGAAGCGGGCAACCTTATCGAAACTGTTCGCGGGGTCGGCTACCGCATGACGGAGTAATATGGGCCGTTTTCGCCTTATCTGGGTCTTATTCCCCGCTATTTTGATTTTAGTCGCCATTGCCTTAATCTTTGGCGCCCTTTATTTTCACTCGGTCTTTGACCTGCGCATGATCGAATACCACGAGCATTTACTCGCTCAGAAAACTGAAATTCACCAGCTCAAGCTCGAAAAATATTTACAAACTGACTCTGTTGACATCTGTGCGTTTCAAAGCTCAGTCCCTTGGCAAGTCCAACTCCCCTCTTCTCCTTTTTTTTGCCCAGAACTCTCAGAGTCCAGTAAAAGCAATCTTTCTTCTGACTTTTTTATCGAATTTCCACAAGACACCCTAGTGTCTTTGGGAAGTGAACGATACCTCAGCCTCTATACCCTAAAACATCGAGGACAAAGCTACCGTATCGCATTAAAACTTTTTGAGAAAAAAATCTCTGCGGATTTCTTTGGTCAAAAATTTTTCAATCGCTACGCCTTGCCAGGTATCGTCGTGCTCTTGCTGATTGCCTTTGCTTTTTCGAAGTGGATGACCCAACCTCTCGAAGAACTCGAAGAGGGCGCTCTGCGATTTGCAACAGGAGATTTGAAACAACACCTTCCCGCTTCGCATATTTTTGAAATCGATTCTCTCTCAAATTCTCTCAACCGAATGGCTCACGAAATCGACGACAAAATTCGCAATCTCGTCATTCAATCCAACGAACTCAAGGCCGTGCTCGCCTCAATGACTGAAGGAGTCCTCGCCCTCGACCCCGATCTAAATATTCTCAACATGAACAAGGCCGCCAAAGACCTGATGGGGTTAACCTCTATTAAAAAACTTCTCAGAGAGAATCTTCACCAGATTTTTCCCGATTCAGAATTGATCTCTGTTGCCGAAAGAGTGGGCCGAGAAAAAAATTACGTTCGAGGTGATATGTTTCTCAAGCAAGAAGCTTCTCGCATCTTAGAATATCGAGCGACACCTTTGAAAAATATGGCGGGAAAAATCATTGGGGTGCTCATTGTATTGACCGATGTGACTCGACTTCGCCATCTTGAAAGTGTGCGTACCGATTTTGTCGCCAATGTCAGCCACGAATTGCGCACCCCAATCACGTCGATTCAAGGTTATAGCGAAATGCTCATTGATGGAGTTCCCCCTGAGCAATCTGAAAAATTCAGTCAAATCATCCACCGCCAAACGCTGCGCCTGATGGAGATTATCACCGACTTGACCGAATTGGCCAAGCTCGACCAATTAGAGGGAACCGGACAATTAGACACACAGCGCGTCTCTCTCGATCGTCTACTTGAAGGAGCTCGGCAAACCTGTGAGATGGTCGCCCAAAACAAAGAAACAACCATTGAAATCAAAAGCGTGCCCGGACTCAAAGCGCGTATGAATCCCAACCTTATTGAACAGGCCGTTGTCAACCTTATCACCAACGGCATCAAGTATTCTGAACCCGGTAAAAAAGTGACTGTCGAAACTCAAATCGAGGGCAAAGCTCTCACCATCAGCGTCATTGACCAAGGCTTCGGCATTCCCAATAGCCAACTCGATCGAATTTTTGAACGTTTCTATCGCATTGATAAGGCTCGCTCTCGAGACTTAGGGGGAACCGGTCTCGGGCTTTCTATTGTCAATCACATCGCTCGCGCTCACGGTGGGCACATTGAAGTGTCGAGTCAAGTCGGGATTGGAAGCCGCTTCACTCTACAAATCCCCTACGTCTCTTAGATCTGTTAATTTGTAAACTGGCCAATTTGCGATAATTGTGTTTCTTCGCAAGAGGGTTGCTCTAATTCATTGCCCCCTGCGACGAGGGTTGCTATCTTGGGGGCGTTCAATTACGGATACTCAATGAGCAATAAAGAAACTCCTTTTTACAAGCGCGCCCAGAAGTGGATTATCAAAGAAATCGTGTTGCCCTTCAGTGTTGCTGCTGTTGTCATTCTCTTTGTACTGCAGGCCTTTCAAATTCCCTCACCCTCAATGGAAAATACTCTGCTCGTGGGAGATTTTTTGCTGGGTCTCAAATTTGTTTACGGTTCTGAAATCCCTTACACCGATATCGAACTGCCCGGCTATGATGAGCCTAAACGCGGTGATATCCTCATCTTTAAGTATCCCGGCGATCCCGAATATCCCGATTACAATCCCAAGCGCTACAGCCACCTCGCTAATTTACTTTTTTTGGGAAATTACTATTGGGACAAGCACCCCGCCCCCGGAGAGCCTTCATTAATCAAATACGAAGGGCCGGGCCCCAAGGATTTTATCAAGCGATGTGTAGGAGTCAGTGGTGATGTGATTGATTTTCGCGAAAAAAGACTCTATGTCAACGGCGAAGAAGAAGCCCGTTTGCCCGGTCAAGGAAAGTGGAGCAGCAATGTTAAATATCTTCCTGCTAGAGACAATTTCGGCCCCATGCAAATCCCATCTCCGGGAGATGAATATTTGGTTGATACCCTCAGTTTAGCCCAGCTCCACCTTTTGCGAGGGCTCATCGTTCAAGAAAATCCCGAAGCCCAAGTCGAAATTGAATTGAATTTAATGGTTGATTCGGTTGTATTCAACGACTATCGCTTTAGCGACTATCAATTTCCGATGATTTATGAACACCTAATGCGAGATTTAGAATACAAAGACCCCAAAGCAATTATGACCGATCGAGGTCAGGGAGTCATGGTCGAAGTTCCCTTTAAGCAATTCGCTCAAAATATTCGCACCGGTTTTCTTTTCGACTACTATACCGCCTATAATTTGCCTCCCGATCGGCCCCTTCCCGCCGTCCCCTCAAAATCGGGATTCTATCGTTCAGTGGCTTATCGAACGGTTTTTTGGCCTTACTTTGATGTCCTCGAGCAAAATATTTCTCGTCACAATCAACTGGCCGAAAAAGACACCACAGACTCTCGCTCGCAGCTGATTTTACAGAAAAAACTGAAACTCAATGGCAAAGAAATTAAATCATACAAAGTCAAAGAACAGGCCTACTTCATGTCAGGAGACAATCGCGACAATTCTTCTGATAGCCGCTTTTGGGGCTTTGTAAGTCGCAAGTCAATCAAGGCCAAAGCCTTCATCATCTATTTCAGTATCGAACAAGAGGGATGGACGCTCGCTAACCCCATCAGTTGGTTAAAATTGCCCTTTAAGATTCGCTGGACCCGTATCGGGCGGCTGATTCACGGAGTTTAATTTTGGTTTCGTGGCCGCCCTCTTTTTCAGGTCTCCTGAAGTATCTGGCAATGACCACCCTAGCCGCCCTGTTCGCTCAGTGCGCCCATGTCGAAGCACCTTCAGGGGGCAAAGTCGATAAGGTTCCCCCCCAGGTTAAAGGCGTTTATCCCGCTCGATCTCAGACTGGGGTTCCTTTAAACACACCGATCAAAGTGGTCTTTACAGAGTGGATGAACGAAAATTTAGGACCTGCAGACATTCAAATATCCCCCCCGGTTCTCGGAGGTCTCGAATGGGAAATGCAAGGCGATGAGCTTGAAATACGCCCACGTAGCCCTCTCGACAGTGGCACCACTTATACCTTATTGATGTCGAGAGACCTCAAAGACTTGCGCAACAACCCCCTTGATTTGCCCTTTTCTCTCACCTTTAGCACAGGGTCTGCTCTCGATTCATTGACCCTAAGTGGGCAAGTCTTAAGCTCGCAATTTAAAAACCCACCTTCTTCGACTCGCTTGGGCCTCTACCTTAAAGATCCCGAAAAGCGTTCTCACTTTCAGTTTCTCACTCGAGTTGCCCAAGAAGATTCACTGCAACAAGATACCGTGCCCCGTCTCTGGCGCGAGTTCCCATTGTATCAAACCAGCCCCGACAGCAGCGGATTATTTACGTTTAAGGGATTGGCCCCAGGTCACTATCGCCTCGCCGCCTTTGTCGATGGAAACCGCAATGGACTTATCAACCAAGAATACGAAGAAATCGCGCTTTATCACCAAGACCTTGTCTTGACTCAAGCCGAAACGCTCAAACACCCTCTTGTTCTTTCTAAACTTGAAAAAGTGCCCTTTCTGATCACTGGTATTCAACCCCTTGGGCCACATCACGTTGAAATAAAATTCAACAATCCCCTGCAACTCAACTTTGATACTGTAGAAATTTTAACCGATAGTTCTTCGATCTATCTCGACTCTAACCAATGGATATTAAGACCCTCGGGTCGAATTTTAATTATGCAATTCGATTCTCTGCTTAACGGAAGCACCTACACCGTCAACACAAAATCCTTTAGCAGTATTTTTGGAGAGACTCTCGATTCTCTACAATGGAAGTTTCCCTTCACTTGGCAAAGCCTTCTTCTGCCCGATAAAAATCCGATCGCTGAAAGCTCTGTTCGCAACGGATCAACTCTCTATGAAGGTCAAAACGCAATCGACTTTCATTACACCTATCCCTATCAGGTATTAAAAGGAGACAGTCTCTTTTTGATCAGCCAACGCGACACACTCACTCTGCAACCTCAGTTGACCAATGCCTTTACCCGCCGTATCAAATGGGATAAGCCTCTTTCTTTGAGTACAAATTATCAGATCGTGCAAAAGATACCGCCCAACGATTCTCTGCCCGAAGGTGCCAGATTGCGACTATTGAATTTTAGTACACCCGATCCTCTTAAAGTCGGTTACCTCACTCTGCAAAACAAAAATGACGAATGGATCAGCCTCTCTATTCGCCATCTCGAAGAGCCGTTCTCAGACAGCTTAGAATTGCAAACCAAACAATCATTGACCTTAGGTCCACTTCCCGAGGGGCCTATCTTGATTACCTACTACAAAGACTTGAATAAAAACCACCGGCGAGAATTGGGATCTATTCATCCCTACGAAGTCGCCGAACCCGTTGATATTTATCCCGACACCCTGATCATCCCTCGTTCAGATACCCTTCTGATCTCTATCCCTAGGTAAATTTTGATTCTAACAAATCCCAACGAATATATTGCTATCGATCTTGAAACGACAGGTCTCGACCGCGAAAATGACCGCGTCATTGAAATTGCCCTTTGCCATTTTGTAGACGGTCAGCCCACTCGCACATTTCAAAGTTTAGTAGCCCCTGCCGAACAAGTGAGATCTTTTATTTTAGAGCTCACTCAAATTGACGTTAACGAATTGAAATCAGCACCGACTCCCCAAGAGGTCTTCACAGAAGCACTCAACTTTATCGGAGACCTGCCCCTCATCGCTCACAATGCAGAGATGGATGAGCATTTCTTTCGCAAAGAGCTCGCTCTGCTCAATATCAAAGGGTTTGACAACACCTTTTGGGATAGCTTGCTGCTCTCTCGTTTAGCTTGGAGCAATTGCCCTAATCACAAACTAGAAACCCTTGTTGAGTTTTTAGAACTCGAAAAAATAGACGCCCATCGGGCATTGCCCGATGCCATACAGGCCGGGCATGTTTTTTATCGCGCACTGCAAAGAGTCAAAGAATACAGCGAGTTGGTTTTGAGTCATTTGGCATGGTTAGCACAAGGAACCCCTTATGCCGATTTTTTTGGAGACGCTCCTCTTTCTGCGCCTAAACTCCCCGCACCCCATTGCTCCACACTCGTTTCAAATACAAATGAATCACACCCAGCCGTTAACGACTGGAAAATGTTTTACGCCGAAGAAGGGCCACTGCACCAACTCAAGCCAGATTACGCTCTTCGACCTCAGCAATCAGACATTAGCTTCGCCGTAGCAGAAGCCTTTAATCGAAATCAGATCGCCTGCCTCGAAGCCCCTACCGGAACAGGAAAAACCTTGGCTTATCTATCAGCGATCGCCAACCACCACATCAAAAGTGGCGAAAGAGTGTTGATTGCCACCGCCACCAAGGCGCTGCAAGATCAAATTTTTGCCAGTGATATTCCTTTGCTCCATTCGATTTTTCCCTCTATTCGCTTTGCCCGTCTTAAAGGAAAAGAAAATTACCTCTGTCGGAGGCGATTACAAGAAATGATTGAACTCGCCCCCGCTCATTTGACCCCCCAAGATCGCACCCACATCATGGCCTTAATTCCTTGGGTCGCTCACACAGCAACAGGGGATATCAGCGAAAATTCTTCTTTTCAAAGCTCGCGCTGTCATCACCTTTGGCGCTTACTTTCTGGTGAAGGACGAAGCTGTAACGATCACCTCTGCCAAGGGCATGAGTGCTATGCCAGCCGGGCTCAATTGATGGCCTCTCAGGCGGGCGTCATTGTCGTCAACCATTCTCTTTTACTCAAAGACCTTCAACTGGGGTTTGGCTTACTTCCCTCGTGGGATCGACTGCTCGTCGATGAGGCCCATCGCTTGCCTCAACTCGCGCGCCAACAACTGGGCAAAGAGATTTTTTTCTATAAGTTTCGCGGGATTCTTCATCAACTAAATAATGCCCAAGTGGATCATCCATTGATTGATGAGATATTAGATTCTCTCCCCTCTGCCAGTGAAGCTCATGAGAAAGCTCATCGCTTAAAAGAAGCATTGTCTCAAGGCGAAAAAAGTTTTCACCGCTTCTTAATGAAAATTGGACGTCGCCTAAAAAACCTCCGCGATGAATATTATCCCTTTGAGCAGCCTCTCGCACAAGTGTTGGATTTGCCTTATCACGAACTTCTCGAAGAGATTGAAGTTATTCGCGTTTTGAGCACAGAACTCAGCGAAAGTAGCGAGAATCTTAACCACAAAAAGCCTTTGCTGACCTTTGTCAGTCATCTGCGAGAATTTATCGATGACTTTCGCCATATTTTTGAGACCCGCGGAGCAAATGAAACCTACTGGCTCACCGAATGGCACAATCCTCATGCCCTGCGTCTACACTCGGCCCCCATT
>JBNKYI010000078.1:0-9132 GCA_050300815.1 Fibrobacterales bacterium | reverse complement strand
CACATAGCTGCCTCCTTGCACAATGATCTTTTGACCCGTCAGGTTAAACGTTTCCATGTCTCCCATCAGCGAGGTTGAAAGCAACACTTCGCCGCTTCCGCCGCTAGGTGTAAATTGGTTTAAGAAAAAATTTTCACCCGAGATCATGCGTTTGACGGCTTTGAGTAAACCTCCGCCTGCGCCTTTGCGTTGGCGAGCCGAAGTGGTGATTCCCATATTGCCACTCATTGATATCATGGCGCCGCCTTCTGAGACCAAGGTTTCACCAGCTTGCAGAACGACCCTAGCGGCAGTGCTACCGGGGCGATTTAAAAATGAAATTTCCATAGTGCCTCCTAGTAGATTTTCGGGTTGATCCAACCCGTTAGTCCTGAAATACTTCGCGTTTGAATAACGTATTTGCCTTTGCCCTCAAGTCGAGTGACCAGACCTTCTCCGCCCAAGAACGAAGAAAAGAGGCCGCCAGCTAATTGCAACTTGAGCTTGATTCCGGGCTCATACGCCACTAAGTGACTGGTGTCGACAATGGCTTCGCCGATGAGATCTTTTTCGAGCAGAGCGCCATAGGCGCCATAAAAAACAGTTCCCGTTCCTGAAACTTTAAGTCTAAAGAAACCTTCGCGAGCAATACCTGAAACCAAACCGGCCCAGCCCACTCCGAGTTTAATGCCGGGGGTTGAGGCCACATAGGCACCGGGTTGCAAATACATTGCGCCCCCACTGAGGCTTAGAGCTTTGATTTCACCGGGAACGCCCTGTACTAGACTAAGGCGTTGCGGCTCTTTTGATTTGTTGGTGAAAGTATTGATGAAAAAACTTTCTCCGCCGAAAAATTTTTTGGCGATAGCTCCCAAAAATCCTCCGTTTAATTTGGGTTTCATCTCCAGCTTGACGTCCATAT
Organism: Fibrobacterales bacterium; assembly: GCA_050300815.1. GTDB lineage: Bacteria > Fibrobacterota > Fibrobacteria > Fibrobacterales > CAWVXU01 > JBNKYI01. The sequence continues at coordinate 8,231 of JBNKYI010000078.1, read as the reverse complement.
GAGCCATGGCATCTGATTCGGCGATGATCTGATCGCCGGGGTTGAGCACGAGGTCAATATGAGCGAAGGCGGGAGCACCATTGATTTTTGCTTCCACTTGGGTCTCCTTATTTTAGCGCCCTGAGGCGTTCCTTGAGTTGAACAAGTACGGTCAAGTTTTCATTCCACCCCTCTGCCGGAGGGGTGATCGCTTTGATTTTTTCGTTGAGAATGTCGATGCGTTCGTTGGTTGAAGGGTGAGTGCTAAAAAATTCGAACCACTCAGTATCAAGCACTTCTTTGAGCTCAGATTCATCTTGAATCTTTTTGATTTTTTCAAAGAAGCTGACCAACCCTTGAGGATTGACACGGGATTGGGTTAGATATTGCAAACCGATCTGATCAGCCTCTCTTTCGAAGTCGCGCGAATAAGATTGTTGCAATAAAAAGGCCCCTTGCTGGGTGAGTAGAGCGACCATTCCCGACATGTCTCCAAGCAAGGTTTGCACAATGAGAATAAGTCCAGTGGTATTGATGATCTGACGCATGCTGTGCTGTTTTTCAACGTGAGCAATTTCGTGGGCGACCACACCGAGAATTTCATCGGCAGATTCGGCTTTATTGATCAGTCCCGCATTGATTGCGACATATCCCCCAGGCAGTGCAAAAGCATTGATCACACTATCTCTCGAAATGTGAAATTTAAGAGGAAAGCGGGTTTTGCCAACGCCTTCGATAAGGGGAGAAACGAGTTCTTGCAACTGAGACTCTAACAAACTGTCTTTAATCATCTGAGTTTGAGGGTTTAGACTTTCCCAAGCGAGGGCACCGAGTTTTTTTTCAGTGTCTACGGGGATTTTAGAGGCGGCCCACTCAACAGCGGGATTTCTCATCCAAATCATAAAGACGATGAGAAGAATGATCAATGCGAAACCCGCAGTCATAAGACTGGTTAAAGAGCCGGAACATCCCCAGCCTACACTAGGGACGTGGATTCCCTTTTTGAGAAGATGGGGGTCTTTTAGAATTTTTTTGTTGTCGGTGTAAAATGAAAAACTGTTGTCGTGGGGATTTTTGAAAAAAAGCAGACGATTTGCCGCACCGCCTCTTTCGATGACGAGGTGATTTAAGGGAATGCGACGAATGGCTTCGCCGATTTCAATAACCGCATCGGCAGAGGTGAAATGGATGGTGCCCTGAGCGCGCCCACTGTGGGTAAGGCCATTGTCGCTATTGCCTGTCTTCGCAAGTTGATCGTCTAATAAAATTCCAGCATATGACGTCATAGTACTCCCTATTTCAAATGAAAAATAAATAAGATGAAGCGAATCAGTCGTGTCGAATGGGTTTCAACAACCCGTAATCTTCTCCTTCGACAGGCAAACGCAAAACAAGTTTGCGCAAAACACTGGGATAAAGACGAGCGACCTCTTGACCAAAAGCACCCAATGATTCCTCTTCTTCTTTTTCGAGATTGTAGGCTTGATAAGAGCCATCCCCAAAGAGCGTATAGGTGCAATCCCAAGTGATTTCTTCATCTCGCTGTTCGCTTTCGAGCATAAGAATGGGTTTGGGAGCGGGAATATTTTCGGCATGACCGTTGGTAAAAACAAAATGATTGCGCACAATTAAGTAATGTTCCAACGACTGGTAAGACTGATCTTCTAGCTCGTTGCGAATGCGTCGAATGTTTTCGATTTCGGTGTCATAGGGATCACACAGGTCATCGGGGAGAACGATTTGGTGATAGTCGAATTTTTCGTAGCGATCTCCGAAGCGCTTCATCCATTCAGGAGGAGGCTCTGGAGTCTCTGTTAAAAAGCGTTCAAAAGCGTCTAAAATGTCCGCTAAGCGAGATTGCCACTGAGCGGTTTCGTCTTGCTCTTTTTCGATAAGCTCTAAGAGGTTTTGATAGACCTCTTCAGGAGTGTGAGAATCAAATTGTTCCTGTTCTTCAACAGGGGGGAGGGGGTTAATAAATTCGTCGTCTTTTTCAGAATTCAAAAGAGTTCGTCCTTTTTGAGGGTCAGACTCATGGCCATGCCCTTTTCGTAGTAAGCGTTTTCGTTAATAAATACGGGATAAACCGTTTGTTCATCTTCCCAAAGTACATCGCGACCGTCAAAAAGTCTAAAGAGAGGGTCGCCTTTGCGAACGGGCTCGTAGTCTTTGCCTTGGCGTTTGGGGTGTATGTAACCGTTGAGTTCCCCTTGGGCATTGCGGGGGAAGTCGATGTTTTTGTAGTGTTCGTAAATCGTTACGGGAAATAGGGTAGGGGCTTCATCTTTTTGATTCCAGTGTTCGGTGAAGTCGAGTAAAGCGGTGATTAGGCGACGAGCCCCTTCGTAGAGCTCCCCGATGAGGGTGCCGTGTGCCTGAGGACCAATTTCTAAACAGAGGTCGCGCTTTGCCAAACTGGGCAAATAAGGAGAACTGCTCAGATCGGGTTCGGGCATGTAGTAAAGTCGAACATTAGGCTCTTTTTGACTCAAATGTGCGCAGAGCTTTTTGGTGAATTCATCAAGTTGACCAAAAATCAAAGAATAACCCATGTGAGCCGTTGAGTTGTGAATGTCGACAATAAGGTCTTGGCGAAAAGAGCTTGCTCGGGCTCCCAAAAGCTGTTCGATTTCTTTGGCTCGTGCCTCTTCTAATGTAGAGGAGTTTTCGCTGCGCAGTTGAGCCTCGGTAAAACACCGATTGAGATCTTTTTCGATGTAGCGGCGGCAAGCTTCAACGGCATAGGGATTAGCGATTAAGGTGGTGGTCGAAAAGGTAGAACGCTGAATTTCTTCAGGATGTTTTTGATACCATTTTAGAAGTTGAACTCCGGTAAGTTCATTGCCATGAGTTCCCCCAACGAGCGCCAATTGCTTGATTTTTTCCATAAAAATAAACCTAGTAATTTCGGGGGCGCTAGACGTGGGGAATTCGTGGGGAATTCGATCAATCAGACCCGTTTGCAATTACCGCTGCACGAATTTAGGACCTGATTTTGACGGCGCAGGAGCCTGTCGAGATCCGATGTCTTTGATGCGCCCGGTGGTATAAAGCACCATGATCTTAAAGTGTTTTTCGTTGGCGTGAGTTTGCAAAGCCGTTGATTTCAGCAGAGACCAGTTGTATTTGTGAAAAACTCGACTCTCTTCAGAAAGGGTGTTGAAGTCTTCATACACTCGCAGAATTTTTCGGCACTCGGTGCCTTCAAGCGCCTCAAACCATTTTTTGCTCATGATCTTGTTTATATCTTCAATAACCATCACTTGGGCGGGGTGCGTTTTGACCCACTCGAGAAATTGATTGATAGAAGTTTCTTTGTCTTGAATTTTTAAGTGACTTTGAGTTTTGCGTCCTAGAATTCTCAAGTTGGCCAAAGTCGCGTAATGGCTACTAAAAACCTGTACTTTGCTTTCATTGTTCAACGCGAGTTGAATCCAAAGGGGGCTACGGCTTTGCCAAAAGATCAAGGCGTCTTTTGAATTAGGGCGGATCCATTCGAGAAACTTTTGATTTGAGGCGTTTTGCACGTGCAAGCTGTCGCAATGGTCTCCTTGTAGATGCATCACTAAGGGACCTTGCTCAAAGGGAACTCTCACAGTTTCTTTTCCAAATAGGCTTCTAAAGGGAAGTTTGCCCGCCAGTTTTTCATTGGTAAAGCGAAACAGTTGATTTGAGGTGTAAACGAGGGTAAAAGCAGACTTTACTTCGGGATGTTTGAATCCCAACCACTTTTCTAAGGTCTTTAGGTTGGTGTGGGTATGGGTGGTGCTTTTAAAGAGCTGTAAAATGAGATGAACCTCACCATTTAACCAATAGAGATGAAGCCCTTTCAAATTGTGGATTAAGGTGGTGAAAGGACCCGTGGCGATGTACTCTGCAATCTCCCGAACGAGAGATTGTTGGGCTTCATTCATCTTGTCAAAGGCTGCCCCAGTTTGCATTTCTAGTGCTTTGCCTCTTTTAATGATACCTACAGAGCAACGATGCCAGACGAGGCCATCGCTGTGAGCCTTGGCGTCTTGCAAAGTGATCTTCCCAGGGATTTTCCCCTGAGTCCACACGGATTTAAGGGCTTTGCGCATCCCTCCATTGCGCAATTCTGTAAAATAGAGGGATTCGAGAGGTACGGTTTCCCGCAAGGGTTGATTCATGCACTGTTCCTACTGGCGTTAATGTTGGCAGCCAACGACTTGACTACCATTTTTCGAAAGACTTCAGTCTGTTCGTTGTCGGTATCTGAGGCTTCTGCTGAGCGAATTCGTTCTAAGGCGTATTGTTGAATGGTCAATAGAGGAAGAATGATCTTTTCGCGCAAGACGACCGAAGAGCGAACAGTGGGTGTACGTTCGAGCAAGACCGCTTGCCCTGAAATATCTAGCAAAAGCTTTGTTGTCAGTTGGGCTTCATCGTTTACTTGATGCCAAATTTCACCAAAGCGAGAGTCACTCCCCAAGTATTGGGTGAGATTGAGGTTGGTCTTTGCTAGGGCTTGCATGGCGTTATCGAGTAATGTTGAAAAGAAAAGATTATCCTTATAAAGATTTTTGAGATAGTCGATACCGTAGTTTTCAATAGCCTCTTCAAGAGAGGTTCCCAAACCGAAAAATCCCGGAATATTCTGTTTAATTTGTGACCAACTACCGACAAAGGGAATCGCCCGAAGGTCTTCGAGACGCAGAGCGGCTTGCTTTTTGCGTTTGGCTGGGCGAGATCCGACGTTGAGACGATCGTAGTATTTTAACGGAGTCATCTCTTCGAGGTAGGCGGTGAATAATGGGTGATTTTTAAGGGATAGATATTTTTCGCGAGCTTTATCAGACATCGTTGCGAGTTTGCGGCTATCGTCTTCAGAAAGCGAGGTGTCGTCTTTGTGAAAGAGAAAACTTTCTAACCCTGAGGTAAAAATTTGTTCGAGGTTAAAAATATTAGTGGCGTAAGTGCCGAAATTTGAGCTGATCGTTTGCCCTTGAATGGTAATGTGAATGCGATCGTGCTCTACGTCGTTGCCTAAAGAACGATAGAACTTGTGAGTGTTTCCACCCCCGCGAGCAGGAGGGCCACCTCTTCCATCAAAGAATGTAACGTGCACACCGCGGTCGCGCGCGACTTTGGTCAGGTGTTTTTTGGCCTGAAAAATACTGTAGTTTGCGGCGAGGTAGCCGCCGTCTTTAGTGCCATCTGAAAATCCCAACATGATGTGTTGCTCTTTTTGACGTCGGGCCAAGTGAGCGCCATAGAGAGGGTGATCATAAAGAAAACCTGTAATTTGACGAGAATTTTTCAAGTCGTCGATGGTTTCAAAAAGGGGAACGATGTCCATCTTAATTTCTTCAAATTTCCATCCAGAGAGGTGGGTGAGGGCCATTACTTCAAAGAGATGACTGGCGCCTTGTGTATTTGAAATGATGTAACGGTGTACACCTTGCTCTCCGTTAAGTGCTTGAATGTCTCTGGCCACTTGCATTGAACGAATGGTTTCAAGTGAAAGAGGGGTGGGTAATTCCACTTCATCCCAATGGATTTGAAAATCTTTAGAGAGAATTCCACACAGAAAATGAATGCGTTCGTCTTCGTTGAGATCTCGGTAAACTCTGCCTTGGCCAAAGTCTTCGACTTTGCCTTCGGCGCGCAACATTTCTACAACTTCGTGCACAGTCTGCTCATGAATACTTGAGTCTTGGCGAATGTCCATTGTGGCGAAATGAAAGCCGAAGCAGCGAATGGTTCGAATAAAATCTTCAAGCTCACCGGCGAAAAGACCCATGTGCTTTTCGTTGACCAAAGCCAAGGTTTCTTCGAGCTCTTTGATGAGTTCTTGGGGCGTCTCAAAACGGGCCGAATCTGGGGTGTCTTGAAAGCAGCTTTCTAAAGTTTTATACAGTCGACGAACGATGTCGTCGATAGAATCCCAGACGCCTTCAAAAGTCAAGCGGCGGCGCAATTGACGAAGGTCATCAATGTAAAGTCTAAGCAGGGTAACCTTAAGTTCGCGAGCGACGGCGAGGGTGGTGTCGTGAGTGACAAAGGGATTGCCATCTCGGTCACCTGCGGGCCAAAAGCCCATCTCGATCATGGGCGGCAGAGACGTTTTTAGAAAGAGTTCGACATTCTTTTGAATTTCGGGAATCGTCTTGTAAAAAACACTGCGCAGATACCAAATGATGCTAAGGGCTTCTTGATGGGGAGTAGGTTTATGAGAATTCTTGAATTTAGTTAAACTGAGTTGTAGAATAAGGTTGCGAATGCCGCTGACGTCAGAATTTGAGATGGCCACCGCCAAGTCGTTAATCACTCCCAGCACCGCATCGGGATAGAACTGAGTGGGGTGAGCTGTGAGAACAATACGTGTGCGGTAATGACTGGTTAGCTTGAGTAACTCTTCTTCGCTATTGCGCTCTTGAACGCGATTTAACAAGTGATTGAGCGTTCCGGGGCCTCTGAGGTGGTTGACATGAGCAAAGGCAGCATCTTCGATGGCGTCAAAAAGAACAATTTGTCTTTCAACAAGTTGTAGAATACGAAAGAGAACGTGATTTGCTTTGTCAGAATCACCATCGGCTTTAAATTGTTTAAGAGCCATCTGAATAACTTCGGTAGGGGCCTTACCTACTTCGAGTTGCTCAGAACAAAAATTTGCAAAGATGGGCAATTGGGTGTGCAACTCGGCCAAGTCTTCAAAGGGAAGGGTTAAAAAAAGGGAATTGTAAAGATGAAATTTAGTTTCAACTAATTCTTTAAATGCCTGTTCGGGTTTGCGAGTCGGATTCATGGCCACTCCTTGGTCAATTTGACCGAAAGATAAAAAACCAGAGACCTGTTTAGGACTTGCCAATTTTAAGGATGAGAAGTTATTTGTTATAGTCAACCATGGAGGAAAAGGGGATGATGGGATTACGATTGAGCTTTCCGTTTATCTATGCCATTCTGTTTATTTATTTGCCGATCCAATATCTCAATCTGAATTATGGGTGGACAGATATTGTCTATTTCTGGATCTCGAGTTTGGTGCTGTATTTATTGCTCTTTAAAAAAATGAAAGGGCCTACGACTCAAGCCTTTTGGGGAACGATGGTCTTATTCATCCCCGTGACCTTTCTCTTCGAATACGTTGGGCTTTGGGTCGATGGGTGGGACTTCGACAACAAGTATCCTTTGTGGGGAATTAAGATCTTTGGCGCCCCCATTGAAGAATTCCTTTTTTGGTTTGGAGCTCCCCCTTATGTCATGTTGAACTACTTGTGGTTTAAAAATGCCTTTGTAAGTGATTCTCAAGTCATTTCAAAAGAAGAGAAAAAAAACGCCGGGGAGGTGATTCGTGAGCACTGAGAATAATACGTCGCCTATTTACAATGGTCCCAACGGATACCCGACCTATTCTCGGGGCAAGAAAATCCCCGCATGGTTTTTAATTGGCCTGCCTTTTTTAATTGCTATTTGGATCGCACTTTACAAGCATGCCGTTAAAAATATTCACTGGAAGTCGGCTTGGATGACGGTTTTGCTATTTGAAGTGACCTGCCTTTACGTAGAGCATACGGCTTTGATTAGAGGCTTTTGGGTATATAACGAGAATAAAATCTTTGGCCCTCGCATATGGGATGTGCCTATCGAAGAAGTTTTTGTGTATTACATATGGCCCATTGTCATGGTGGTGATGGTATTTACTGCCTTTCGCAACGCGGCAATAGAGGGGATTCCCCCTTGGAAAGCGCCCTTTTATCTGTTGCAAAAAATTTTTAGAAAACTACAAGACGAATTAAAATAATTGACCATAACCTTTGAGGAAACTTGATGAAACCGATTAAAATTTCAAAGTACGAAATCTATGTTCTCATTTTATTTGCCCTTTCTTTGATTCCAGAAATTGGGTGGTTGAAAATCAGTTTTGCGACGTCGACGCTGCTTTATCTCTACGGAATGACCTTTGAGTTATTAACGGGCAATGCTTGGAATTACAATAAGGCATTAGATCATTCGACCTTTACTTTGCGAGACCGAGATGTTTCGCTGATCTTTGGCTTGGGATGGATGGCCGTGATTTATTTAGGAACTGCTTTGGCTCGTTGGATTGAGGCGCAGTGGGGTTTGCATCAAATGCTTTCTTATATGCTGGGAATAGGGATTGTGGGCAACATTCTCGAACGCATCTTTTTGGCTCTCGGCTTGTGGACTTACAACATGAAAAATTGGATCGTGACTATCTTTACGGGGCATCCGGTTATGATTGGAAAAATACCATTGGCGGTTACCGT
>JBNKYI010000077.1:0-9157 GCA_050300815.1 Fibrobacterales bacterium | reverse complement strand
ATGACCATCAAAACACATCAAGTCCTCGATCAAGCCGATGTTATACTCTATGATGACTTGATTGATCCCCACATCCTCGATCTTTACGACGCCGAAAAAATTTACGTCGGCAAGCGCAAAGGGCAACATTACAGAAAGCAAGAAGAGATTAACGAATTGTTAATTGAAAAAGCCTCTCAACAAAAGTTGGTTTTGCGTCTTAAGGGGGGTGACCCATTTATTTTCGGACGCGGAGGAGAAGAAGTGCTCGCTCTTGCCGCCCGAGGCATTCCTGTTGAAGTTCTTCCTGGTGTGACCTCAGCACTGGCTGCAGCTGCAGCTGCGCGCACTCCCCTCACCCACCGCGGCGTGTCTAGATCGGTGGCCTTTCAAACAGCTCACCATCTCGATGATAGCCCAACGGGGCTGCCCAATGCCGACACCCTCGTGCTTTATATGGGAGCCACCAAACTTTTCGTTCTTAAGGATTTGCTACTTGAAAAGGGATGGAGCCCCACAACGCCTGTGCTCTTTGTGCAAAATGCCAGCCAAGTCGATCAAAAAATCGAACGCACCACCGTAGGGCAAATGGAAGGAACCTCATTGGGCTCTCCCCTATGCATTATCGTGGGTGAAGTGGCCGGGGTTTTTGGCGCGTAATGACGTATTTTGGACGCGTATAGAGACACTATAGCGCGTCTATACATGTGGCCCTATTCATTTAAATCAATTTTCTAATTTGGGCAACCGCAGGATCCTGCGCCTACTCCCATTGAGTAGACAGAGATCTTTCTGTCGACATCTATGGGAATCATAAGAAACAAAATGGATACCGATCCTACACCTTCGATTAAATCTGCAGGATGAACGCTATTAGCAGACCAGTTTCCGACTTCGAAACTACCTACTGAAAATACGACTTTCACACATCCACTCCCATTTTCTTCTATTATGCTTCCTGTGGAGCCATCAAAATCAAAATAGGGTTGGTCGTAATTGGCCAAATCTTTGTTTTGAAATTGCACTCGAAATGAGGTTTCAGAAGCCATATCTACTGCTAAACAGAGTTCGTCGGTAACATCTAAAACAAAATCTTTTGGCGTACCCGCCCAGTAGATTCTAGGTTCAAAGTCAGAAATTGTTGTAGCCGCAATATTAAATTCAATAGGAAGCGGTTCAGCACCCGTTGAGATATCATCAATCCACGATTTGATCAAGCTCTCATTTCTAAAAGAGATTGAATTGAAATAATCAAGGTTCCTAACCGAATAGGTGCCCCATGCACTGTCATTGATCATCAGTGTGGTGGTAGGCGCATGGTAATCCCATAAATTGCCCACAGGACGTGTCCAACTCGTTGAAGAGCTAGAGACAATCACACTCGATGATGTGATGACCGAACTTGACGTCGTCTCAGAGCCCGTTCCGCTTGAACTGCTCTTTGTTGATGAAGAGTTTGATGCGGCGTTTGACGAAGATTCTGTTGAGCTAGAATCTTCGGTTAGCTCAGCATTGGGATCAAGGGGATTATCCCATTGAGGTTCATCTGAAACGGGTTCACAGGCCCAAAAAGACAATAACGCGATGGGTAAAAGTAAAGTCGATATTTTTACAAATTGCTTTTTCATGCTCATTCCCCTAAAACGCAAAGGTTAAACCAAATCCCAACAAACAAGCGCCAGCAAGCCCAAGCGATAGCCCACGGAGGGTCGATTTGTCTTCTGTTTTACTTTTTAAATCGGTATAAGACTTGCGTGCTTTGATGGCATCGTCAGAAGTTGTCGCCGTTTGATAAGCCAGACTGTATTCATCGAGTTTTTTGTTATCTGTTTTGATTTGGCTATCATAAAAGAAATAACCGCCCGCAAATAATGCGGCACCAACTCCTGTGCCAATTCTAGCCCAAAGTTTGCCTGAGCCACTAGAAGAGGCATTAAGATCGGCGACCGCTTGCTTAGCAGAAGATTGCTTTTGTTCAAATGACTTTTCAGTATCAGGCTGAGTGTTTGAAAAGGTTTTGGGAGCAAGGGCATTTACCACTTTATAGGCAAGATTTTGCAGTGGTTCACCCAAAAGATCTTCGATGTCCCCTTTTTGATCTAGGCTAAATGACTTAATAATTTCACCCGTCTCGACATCCATGGCACGAAGGTTAATCGTATACATGCTGCCCAATTTACCCACCGAGCCCACAGCCAAGAAATCAACACCCAACATTTTACCCATTTTTATTTGACAAGCGTCATCATCACAGGCTCCACTTTGTGCAAAAGATTGCTCTTTTAACAAAGCTTGCATCATAGAGCGTTCCATTACACGTAAATCACCTTGGTTTACAATTTCGTTGCGCAAGCGTTCGCCAATAATTTGGGCCTCATCTTCAGATAATCCCCGCGCATTTAAATCTGACATCGCCAGATTGCGCTTACCTTCTGCCTGCGAGAAACTAACAGACATCAATACAATTGTGAGGATTAGAGAATAGATTTTTTTCAATGTATCGCTCCTGCTTTTAAACTCATTTTTCTCGCAAAATATAGCCCTAAATCTCAATTTCACTAGGTAGGAACGTCGTCAAATGACCTTTATTGATAAGAAATTGAAAAGGGATTTTGCTTTATTTAAAAATGGAAAAACCCACAAAACCTCGGGGAAAGAAAACAATGGTTTGCCATAATAGCAAGCGCATTTGGACACGTGCAGAGACGTGAAAAAAAGGGCTATTAAAACAAATATCTCTGGTGCGCGCGACGAAAACTTAGCAGAATCTTTTATGAATTTTATTGAAACGACCAGCAGGTCAAATAAAAAAGTCGCCCCAAGAGACGACTTAAATTTCGCGATTTAGCGCACCTTATGCTTTGCCAAAAATAACAGATGAGTTGTGACCGCCAAATCCAAAAGAGTTAGACATTGCATACTCCATCGAAATGTCTACAGCCCCTTTGCCGCAACAGTCGAGTTCAATGCGTTCATCTTGTTCTTCAAGGTTAATCGTAGGGTGCAACTTTTGATGTTGTAAACTCAAGATGGTCACAATCGCCTCAAGCCCTGAAGCAGCTCCCAAAGCATGGCCTGTCATTGATTTGGTCGAATTGATTTTCACCCCATCTGCACCAAAAAGTTTTTGCACCGCACCCGCTTCAGCCACGTCGCCTAACGGAGTCGATGTGCCATGGGTATTCACATATTTGATATCTGATGTTTCTAAGTTTGCTTCTTTCAAAGCACCTGACATCGCCGCCATAACCCCTTTGCCATCTTCGCGAGGAGCAGACATGTGGTACGCATCTCCTGTCGCACAATAGCCCATCAAACGGGCGAGAATTTTGGCTCCACGAGCCTTAGCATGAGATTCTGACTCGAGAACCAAAATGCCTGAACCCTCTCCTAAAACAAACCCATCTCGGTTTTTATCGAAGGGGCGAGAAGCTCCTGAAGGATTATCGTTGCGAGTAGAAAGTGCTTTCATTGCTCCGAATCCACCGAGAGCAGAAGGACAAACCGCTTCTTCGGCACCGCCAGCTAACATGATATCTGCGCGACCCAAACGAATTTGGTCTGCCGCAGACATAATGCAGTGATTCGATGTTGCACAGGCAGAAACAATAGACCAGTTAGGTCCCATCAAACCGGTCTGTATCGAAATTTCACCGGCGACCATGTTGGGAATCGCCATCGGAATAAAGAAAGGAGAAACTCGACGGGGGCCTCGATTGACAAGAGCCACCGAGTTGTCAGCAAAAATTTCCATGCCTCCCATTCCCGAACCGACAATCACACCTGCCCTTAAAGGATCGTAACTTCCCTCAGTCAATCCCGCCATTTCAAGGGCATTCTTAGAGGCTCCCACACCGTAGATGATATTTCTGGCGGTGCGCTTTGCATCTCTCTCTGAAAACCAAGCCGAAGAATCATAAGACTTAATCTCTCCGCCAAAGTGAACACTATAAGCCGCAGTGTCAAAACGGTCGATTGGGGTAATTCCCGATTTACCCGCTACTAAATTCGCCCAAAAGGTTTCGAGATCATGGCCTAGCGCAGAGGCCAGTCCAATTCCAGTTACAACAACATTTTCCATAGTCTAAAGACTCCAATTCGTTCAGCGGGACAATTTATTAATTTTCAGTGGGCTTCCCAATAAGTGATTTGAATAAAATCGCGAAATAAAAGGAAAACCCGAAGATTCTCAAAGAGGGCTCTCGCCCAAAGAATCTTCATCAAATTTGGATAAATGCTATTTCAGAAAAGTTTCAAAATGGATAACAATCAAGAACAGCACATGGTGTGGATGGATTTGGAAATGACGGGACTCGAACCCGAAACAGACACCATTCTCGAAATCGCCACTTTGATCACCGACAGTCAGCTCAATTTAATTGCCGAAGGACCCGTTCTCACCATCAGTCATCCCCTTGAAAAACTTGAGGCTATGGACGAATGGAACACCACTCACCACAAGGCGAGTGGGCTTTGGGAACGCGTCTTGAATGAAGGGGTCAGTTTGGCTGAAGCCGAGGCACAGACCTTGTCTTTTATCGCCAAATACTGCAAGGCCAACAGCTCTCCCCTTTGTGGAAACTCCATTGGGCAAGACCGCCGTTTTCTCTACAAATACATGCCTGATATTTCTCATTTTCTGCACTATCGCAATGTCGATGTTTCTACTCTTAAAGAACTGACCAAGAGATGGTATCCCCAAGCTCAACCCTTCAAAAAGGCCAATGTTCACCGGGCATTAGACGACATTCTCGAAAGCATTGAAGAGTTAAAGCACTACCGCAGTCATTTCTTCAAGGATCAATAATTTGAACTTGCGCCACCACGATTTTGCCCGACAAAAATCGCCGGGCTCTCCCAAAAAAATACCTATTGGCCGTTTTTTACTGGCCGCCCTTCTCCTCTTCGGGCTCTATCACTGTTGGAATCCCGCAGCGAAAAAAAATGCACGTGAAGTTGCCCCAAAAGGGCTCGCTCAAGCCTCTGTGCCGCCCTCTCAAACGCAAAACTCTTCGTCTTCAATACAATCTCAGAGCTCTGCAGAAGATAAGAAAAAATCGCCAACCTCTTCTGATCCCTTAGAAGAATGGTCTTCTCGGCAACCCGATTCGTCTCTAGCCTATCGCATAGGCACCTATCTCAAACGCTATCATCCCTTTGGGGGGCTCTACTTGATGGTCGATGGGCAAAGCAACCAGCCGCTGGCTTGGGGGCAATGGTCAGACTCTACTTTGCAAGACAAGGCCGATTGGCTCAACCAAAACACCTTTCCGGCCGCCTCTTTAATTAAAACCGTATCTGCTGCTGCCGCTCTCGAATCGGGACAGTACTCCAATCACACGCGAATTCCCCAAATCGGTCGCTATCACACCTTGTACAAGCGCCAGCTCGATATTCCTCACAAATATTCGGGAGAAACTCTGACCTTAGAGATGGCCTACGCCAAAAGCGCCAACCCTCCTTTTGGAATCATCGGCCAAAAACTCGGAGGTCAATACCTCAAAGACGTTTCTGAAAAGATGGGATTTAATCTCGACTTCAAAAACGACCACATTCCACGCTCTAACTTTGCCCCCCCAGAAAAGGGATATTCTCTCGCCGAAGCCGCCTGCGGATTCACTCAAGAAAACACGCTTAATCCGCTACTCGCCGCCGCTATTTCTCGAGCCATTCTCACCGACCAACCTTTAGAAATCCCTCACGTCAAAGGGTATGATGAATTTCCTGAAAAGGCGCTAGGACTCCCTCACACGCCTTTGAAAAGCAATACCTATTATGGCTTGAAAAAGATGATGGAAACCACATCGACTCACGGCACCTCAAGTCGTTTGTTGCGCAAAAATCTCTTTCGCTATGTGCGCCAGCGCTTGGTCATCGGATCAAAGACAGGAACCCTAGACGGCAGTGAACCCGAAGGGCGCTACGATTGGTTTATGGGCTGGGCCTATGATAAAGAAAACCCCAAAAAATCCGTTGTCATCATACTAATGCAAATTCACAACGACAAAAGAACACTTGGGACTTCGGCAATAGCCGCCCTTTTGCTAAATGATTGGCACAAATACAAACTCAGTGAAAAGGACGAGTAGGAGTTATGGACCCGAACAATTACACTTGGTGGAATTTGCTTCCCTTTCATATGGACAATACGTTGGTCACTTTTATGTCAAACGATGGCTTTTTCATTTTTGGCAGCAGCACAGACCATAGCGGATTGCCCATTCGATTTTATGGGCTAATGTATTTAGCTGCCTTTTTCACTTGCTTTCAAGCCATGAAATTTTTCACTCGCAGAGATAAACTTCCTCTAACACCCATACAGCTCGAAGGGCTTCTCAGTTGGGTCATCGCAGGTATTCTCATCGGAGGGCGCTTGGGTTATGTGGTGTTTTACAACCTGCCTTATTATCTTCAACACCCTCTCGAAATCGCGATTCCCTTTAAACTAGACAATGGATTTCATTTCACAGGAATATCGGGAATGAGCTATCACGGCGGCATGCTCGGCGCCATCTTCTTCGCCCTTTATTACACTCGCCGCGAAAAGATTTCACCTTGGTTGATCTGGAACTTAGGCTTTCTCTGTGCGCCCTTAGGTTATACCTTTGGCCGTCTGGGCAACTTTCTCAACGGAGAACTCTACGGGCGCCCCACCGACTTTTTTCTCGGTATGGTCTTTCCCTCAGATCCCGACAAATTGCTGCGTCATCCGAGTCAACTTTACGAGGCCCTTTTTGAAGGCCCTGTTCTCTTTGTCATTTTAGTTTTGATTTGGCAAAAAAAAGCGCTGAGAGAACATATACTTGGCTTTTATCTGATGGGATACGGAACCGCGCGTTTCTTTATCGAATACGTTCGACAACCCGATGCCCATATCGGCTTGCAAGCGGGATTTTCTAGAGGGCAATACCTCTGCATGGCAATGATTGTCGGCGGGGCTGTTCTTATCGCCTATCGCCATCACCGACTCAAAAAGGCGAACGCCGCAGTGCCTCCTTCTCAACCCTCAGCGTAGCATGGCAGCACCGACAAAGGCAAAGGGTAAAACCGCCTTAGTGACGGGCGCCACCTCTGGAGTGGGATTGGCAACGGCCCAGCTTTTATCTCGTCAGGGTTATCAAGTGGTTGGAACTACATCTAATCTCTCTCAATACGATCCCTCTCAGTACGATTTTCAATTGTTGCAAATGGACCTTTCTTCGCAAGAAGAAGTTGAACGCGTTTTACACGACGAGGCGATGAAATTTGCCACAGATAAAACCTTTGACCTTATCATTCTCAACGCGGGTATCGGAGAAATTGGCTCTATCGAAGATACCCCCTTAAAAGACTCTCAAAAACTCTTTCAAATCAACTATTGGGGGCACGTGCAAATCGTAAAGACCTTGCTTCCTCGCATTCGTCAACAACAAAGCACTCTCATTTTCTTAGGATCTATCGTCTATTCATTGCCCTTTCCATTCAAAGCCCAATACTCAGCAAGCAAAGCGGCACTATCTTGCTTTGCTCTCGCTTTACGACAAGAACTGCGGCCCTTTGGCGTTAAAGTCTACCTGCTCGAACCCGGCTGGATTCGCTCGTCTTTTCACCGTCGTCTCAAAGCCCTAAAGCCTCTATCCAGTGCATACCAATCTCGACTTCACACCTTTGAAGACCATCGCAGAGACTCACAAAAAAAATATCCCGACGGCCAAAAAGTCGCTCAGCTCATCGTCAAGCTAGGTGAAAAGAAACCGCGCCAAACTCGGTGGGTCATCGGGCCCGATGCTAAATTATTCTTTGCCCTGCGACACCTTTTACCTTATCGCCTTTTTGAAAAGTTTTTCCTCGATCGTTATTAGAAGGGATTAGATTAAAGCTCATGAAAATTATTCTTCTTGCTCTTGTGCTTCTTCAATCTGCCATGGCAAATGCAAAAGATTCAAGCTATTGGTTTTCTTTTGTCAGCCCAGAGCAATCTCGCTCACTTTACTTTTCGGCAGCATTAAAAGATTCGTTGCAGTACAATGCCTTGAATACTTCTGATTATTATCATCACTTTTATTTTGGCGATTTTGCAGTTTGGGGAAACATTGCTGAGGGTCTAACTTACCAAACGGCAGTGCAAGTCTATACCGATCAGACAGACGCCCCCATCTGGTTGCACGACTACGAACCCTATCACGGCATGCCCTATAATCCCCAAGAAGGTGGCCTCACCAAAAAAGCCCGCACAACCGACCGCATTACCGGAAGTCTTCTATACTCTAACCCTTGGATCAAAGTCGAAACAGGTTTAAACCACTTAACCTTGGGCCCCGCCTATCGCCAACATGTCTTCATGAGTGGTCAACAAGACTTTAACCGCCCTTGGAATGCCGCCGACAGCAACTACCACACTGCGATGCCATGGCTTTACGCCGGATTTGAAATCCCCTTAGGGCCTGTTCTTTACTCTCATTATAACGGCAAATTGAAATACCAAAAAAACAAAGACAAATTCATTCACTTGCACCGAATATCTTATGCGATCAAGGGTTTTTCTCTGGGAATCAACGAGGCGGTGGTCTATGGTTCAACCACCGATATTCCTGCGCTCGAACCCAACTGGGAAAAGGGAGAACGCACCTTTGAATGGATTTACGCCTTGCCTTTTATGCCCTATTTTCTTTTAGAACACTATCAAGGAGATAGAGATAATTCGCTAATGGGTTTTGATGTCGAATATAAATGGAGCGATCATCGCTATTACATTGAATTCTTGCTCGACGATTTAAAATCACCCACTCAAGTTTTTAAAGACGATTGGTGGGGGAATAAATACGCCGTCACTCTGGGGCTTGAACAACTCTTGTGGAAATCTGCAGCCCCCTCAAACACAAAAAAATCTTCGAATAAAAAATTGGGCTTTCGCTCTGAATTCACTCGCATCGAACCTTGGATGTATACCCATCACAAAGGCGGTGGATATCAGTACACAAATTTTAATACAAGCTTGGGATCAGAGCTAGGACCTAACGCTTTCGAGTGGTATAACGAGGTGTTCTATGAAACAAAATCCAGCTCGACCCAAAATCTCGTGAAATCTTAAACAGAAAACATTTGTAAATGACTACCAGCCCGACCCAAAATGCTGAAAATGGCTTGGCCCAGCCAGCGCGATTTCAACCCACCATGTCATGGGCCTGGGCCGCAAAAG
>JBNKYI010000076.1:0-9180 GCA_050300815.1 Fibrobacterales bacterium | reverse complement strand
ATAGGTGTATTTCGTCGTGGCACCATTTGCATAGACAATACGCTCACGCTGCCCTTTGGCATCATAATCGATATTGTCAACAAAAGAAGTTGCAGACCCACTCCCTCTTAGCTTGACCTCAACCTTATCCAGTAAATTCGCCTCATTATAAGAGGGAATCACCTCATTGATCGCATTCACATTATTATGCGGAGCTTTGATATTTGTCGCCCGATTGAGAGCATCAAATTGAGTTTCAGAAACAAATATCTCTGTTTCTAACAAGCCATCGGGATTGACCACATTCCAATCAATCGTCTGCTTGTATTCACTCGCAAACTGCCGTTGACTCTTAAGTAAATTCCCCTTAAAATCAAATTCAAGCGACTCACTGAGACCACTTTGATCATAAGACTTCCACACCTTTCCGAGCAAATTGTGAGCCGCTGCGGTATCTGTTCCATCATTGAGATTTAGAAAATCTTCGCCATAAACCACCGTAGACACCAACACCTCGACTTCGGGCGCAAGCGTATTATAACCCACCTGCAACCATTGGGCGGTAGGTCGACGCAGTTCGTCAAACTCAGTGCGCAGGCGATGACCTCGGTGATCCCAAGTGTAAAGCGCCTGACCCTCTACACTAAGCAGAATAAAACGCGTGCCGCCATCGGCAGAACGCACTTGCACCTTTTCGCCGTGAATGCCATAACGATATTCCATCACCCCATTGCCGCGAGCATCGATCACTTGCGACTCATTGCCCTCAATGTCGAAGACAATACGCGTATCTAAAAGAGTTAAGTTCCCCGTCGCGTCTTTTAAACTCGACTGTGTATAGAAAGAACGACCGATGCTGTCTAAATGAACGATGGTGGGTGTGTCGGCGTGTTGAGCCGCCAGCCAAGCGGCACGAGCATCTGCTGTTGCAGGCTCTGCATTCATAGGATCAGGACTACCTCGCTCAGCATACCACAAACTGTCTAACACCGTATCGTTAAAATCATATTGCCTTTGTAGCCAAGGGGTGAATTCCACCCGACTAAACGACCCATCGGGCATTTCTGTACGCAGCAATCGCCCTAAGGCATCGTAATAAAGGGTGGGGCTCACTCCCGTCTGAACCAATGCGACCTCGCTATCAAACCCCGCGTCACCGCTAAAATAAGGTTCATACTGCTTAACAGGGTTGCCCTTGTTATTCAAGACAGTTCGCCCTGTGCCGACCCAGCGCAACGCAGCACCGCTATCGTTCTCAACCACAGCATTGCCATCCCACGATAGATACAATCCGGGTTCTGCCTGCACTTTGGTTAAGAGCACCCCTCCCATGCCATCACTATAGGTAAAACTCTCTTGCCAACGGGGATTGACAAGCCCATGCTTTTCTCGAGCAAAAGAGTGAGCATAATTGGGTTTGCCCTGCAGATAAAACTCATCAAGAGAATATTCAAAATAAGTCGTGGGATCACTTAGCGTATCTCCTTCCCAAATTCCTGGCGAAACCTCTTTGCCTTTGATCGCGGTTTTAATCACCATCCCCAATTCATCCATCTCGATCTCAACGTGATTGCCATTAGGATCAATCACCTCGACAGGCGATAAAGTGCGGTAATCTGCGACAGACTGAACTCTATTCCCCAAGGCATCGCTAACTTCAATCGTCAACAAATCAAATGAATCATAGATCACTGCACTGGCATTGCCAAATGCATTTTCAATCCCTATGGGCAGATAAAAGTGATTTCCCGAAAATTCGGGCTGAGTCTCATCTGTTGCAAACAAATGCTTACCCGAAGGCATCCACCACTGGCCATCAGAGCGTTGCACATAACCCGCCTCGACGAGTAAAGCATCACTCACCTCAATAGATAAATTATGGGCCTGATCGGTATACAAATGCCCCAATAAAGTCGGAGTCAATCCTAACGCATAACTTTGATAGACCAAACCTTTGGCGCTTTGTATACCCAAAGGCAAATTTCCACTGAGATCGCTTTGACGAAACAAGACTTCAGTGTGTTCGACTAAACGCTTTTCTACCGCTCCGCCAATAGGAGAAACCTCAAATGCGATTTCTGTCGCCCCATTCATCTGATCGAGAAGTTCAGCAGATTTAAATAGACTATTCCCTGTCGATGTCGTGCCCGTCAACTCCCAACCCTTGGCGCGATAAGCTACCCTCAGGCGATAATCGTTCTCTTCATCAATGTCTTGAGTATAAGCCGTTTCAGAAATCACCACATGAGTTTTGATTTGTTCATTCCAGACCTCAAGAGGCACTTCATCGGGCCTTACTCCCTTGCGACCATAAACCACTGAAGCGGTTTTTAAAGGATTTCCCAACTCGTCACTTTCGAGCACGAGCTGATGAGCAATGCGAGGATCTATCGGATTTTTTTCATAATGAGCACTCAAGCTCTCTGATGAAATCACTAAAAAAGAAGCGTAGATATTTGCGCCTGTCTGAAAACGTCGCGACTGTATCCTTTCGATTTGACATGTCTTTTGCGTCACTTGATAGGGATTTTTATTCGACCAACAGTTTACAGAATTCAGATCGAGATCACCTCCCCACTGGCTTACGGGTTCGAGTTCAAAGATCTCTTGACGTATCGCCATGCCTTTGCAGGCTCGAATCGCTTCGGCCCGCTCAGACCAGCTCAGATTGACAGGCAATACAGGCTCATCTAACCGAAGCTCAATAAAACCCGCAGGATAATTTCTGGCGCTGTCTTTTAGAGACTCTTCAAAGTATTCTTCTTCATATTGATTCAGAATTTTTTTGCCCTGCAAGGGCGCCCCCAAATGAAACCAAGTTCGGGTAAGCACAGGGGTTTGATCGAGATGATCGCCTGCCACTGCGGTTTGATAATCGGGAATAAGATCTGCATCTACCTGATCGACCCGACCAAACCCTCTGAACTCCCTCTCCACGAAATCATAATAGCCATGGTGATAACTATACGTACTTTTAAATTTATTGCCCGTCACCTTGTCTTCAGTCTCTACAGAGCTCAAGCAGTGAATCACAAAGGGCAGTTTAGTGATCCACGGTTTAAAGTCAATTTCGTCCTTCAAGTAATATTCAGTTGAAGGAGTATAACTCAAGCGCACCTCTTTGCCCATGTTGTTTTGATAGGCCACCATTAGATGAGGCTTTTGCCCTCCCATCAAATCCACATAACGCATAGGGCTCTGCGAATCCTTTGCCAAAGACGAAGACCAAACCACACATGCCGTTCCTCGACCAAGCAAATCAATCACCTGCACACGAGACTCTCTGTCAATAGCCGGAAAAATTTTCAATTCTTTAGAGGACGAACTAAATCCGTTACCGCTTTGATTTAGCCAAGCTTTAAAAAATCCTTCGCCCAAATAAATCAAATCGGCAGGCCCCGAACCGTCGATATCCGCTAATCGAACAAATGCGGGATTGAATAAATCAGGCGCCTCAAACCAAGGGCTTCTCTGCATCGTGATGCGTGCGCCAAAATTTCCGTGCCCTAGATTAGGCCAATAGCAAACTTCACCATTGCGCACTCTGACAATATCGGTGAGACCATCTCCACTCATATCCGCCATAAAAATCGATTGAGACGCATCAGCAAAAACCACCCGAGGGCCCTGCTCTTCGTCTAGAGACTTCGCTATTTTTGCTTTTAAGCGATAGCCTTCTTTACCTTCACTGCGATAATAAAGAAATGCGCTGTCTTCATCAATCAGCAAATCGGCCTTGCCATCGCCATCGAGATCAACAAATTTTAGATGCGAAGAATTAAAATCAATCGTGGGCAAAGTTCTAAAATTCTGATAACTCTGCCACTGCCCCTCCTTATCGAGATCATCCGAACTGCCCAATTTGGCAAATCCCTTAACCGTATCATAGTTAACCAAATACTTTTCGTTATTGCCTTCAATATCTTGAATCGCCGAAGCCGAACCGACCGAAGGACGAGGAGTAATCAACGTCGCCGGGCCAAAAATCCCATTTCCCTTGTTTCTTTTGTAATACCAACCTTGATCATATTCTGCCAAAATTCCCGAAAGACCCTCTCCGTAAAGATCGGTAAACTGATAGTTTTGAGCCAAACCTTCGGGCAAGTTTTTAAGACTCTCTGCGTCAATCTCACGCACCGATTCATTCCACTGATGAGAACTATAACTGAACTCCATCGGAGGAAAAGATTTCACATCATATCCCGATTCCCTTTTTTTATAACCCGACTGTTCGACTCCTACAAGTTGACTCATTTCTGAATCATTGGCTGCATAAGTAAAATTTACCGATCTAATCCATTCATAATCGGGATTTTGATAATCTGCATTAAAATGATGAAAGAGCAATACGCGTTGACAACGTCTGCGAGTGCGAATTTCGAATCCCGACCGATAACTTGAAAATGCATCGCTTCGGCAATTCCAACTCCCCATCTCTTCAGGCAACGGATTCAGTTCATCATGCTCCCCATAATCAAAGACCGTTTCAAAGAAAAAATTTTGTGGCTTATTCGTTCCCTTATACATTTGCACATTGCCATAGCGAACCCGTTTGAGATAACTGTTGACGCCGCGCCGATTAAACTCACTGATCTGAGCTTGATCAACACCGATCAAATCTTCAGATTTGTAATCGTATTGAATGAAATTACCCAAAGCATCATAACTAAAATCAGGAAGCCATCTAAAGACTTTGCTTTGATCTTTGGTATGGGCGATGCGCGCCAAAGCATTTCGACCATAAATCGTCGTGAGATTGTCGCGGGATTTAACCACCCAATGGCTGATACCCGTTGCTTTTTCACACCAGCGCTCGATTCGATAAAACGAACCCTCAATGCGCGGTCTGTATCGGCGCACCGAGCAAGCGACCACAACGCCATGATCATCAACATAATCCTTATCTACAGCTGCGGGAAGCTCCCATTCGTTTGTCGTCTCATTTAAAACAAGCAGAGGAACCAAATCTTCAACACCCGAGAATTGAAAGAGATCTGATTCTTCAAAATCTCGGTATTCGGGCAACCCCTTTTCAGTCTTGCGTACAATAGAAGGGAGCGAGAGCGACCAACCCAAACCAAACGGACCATTTCCCGCACCCGAATCATACCCCAAAGACAGCTGAGGTGAAAAGCCATTTCGGGCAGGGCTAACAGGCAAAGGAATAGAAAAGTTTGCCGATCCGGTGACAGGATTGGCCTGAAACTTTTCTTCAATGCCCTTAATTCCTCCTCCGCCCTTAGGCAGGGTAATTTCAGGAATCTTTAACATCGAAAATTCAACGCTTGATTTCCCAAATATCTGAGGAGTTTCCTTCTTTTTAGAAGATTGATCCAAAGGTTGATTTGAAGATTGATTGGCCTGCTCCCGCTCCATAAATAATCTCTCTTTTAAAGGTTAAAAAGTTTAATCAAATCTCTGCTTGACTCACTTCAAACAGAATATTAAGCACAAAAGACACCTGTGACCACACAGGCATAGAGAGTTATTGATCGCTAGATTTCATTAGTATGACCTAGCGATCAATAAACTCTGAGATACCTCTAGGTATCATGCGTCAGCTAGGGCTTGTTCAATGACCTGAATACTTGCACGAGTACCATCAGAGTAATTGAACGGATTTTTCCCAATTTGTTTAATGATAATACCTCCTGTTGGATTACCATTACTATCTGTTTCTGGATACCCTTCCATAGACTTAAACAGATTCAAATACTTGGTTCGACTCGGTTTAATTTGAGGATCATTTTGGGCTGTCACAATAACCTTTCTCAATTCAGCTAAACTTAAAGATTCTGCATAACTGATTACCGAAAGATTTTTACGCCTGAGCCGCAAGGCGTTATCCATTTGATCTTTACCCAAAGGCAAAATAACAATAGGCACATTGCTAATTAGCGCTTCTTTTATCGTGGCCAGACCCCCGTGGATAAAAACAACCTTCGCCTCATTCATCGCCTTACGTTGATCGATCCAACCCGCGGCGCTGACATTATTGGGCAGATCATCTTTAATCCATTTTTCCTTCATAAACTTAGATCCAACGCCAAGCACTAAATGATAACTTGACATCCCCGGACTCTTCATCAGACTAATGAGTTTTTGAAATACTGTGCGCGCCTTATTTTCATAATCAAGCACCTGCGAACCCGCCGTCGCAAAAATCACCTTTTTATTTTGCAACGCCACCCAATCAATGCCATCGCTCTCTACGGGAGGAGTCTCTTCGCGAGACACACAAGGTTCTGTGAAGAACACCGTCTTTTGAGGCTCCCCTGCTGGCGCATCTTCACCAATTTTTGCCAAATTATGAATGTAGTGATCAAATTCAAAATCGAGCGGACATGGAATTAATTCTCTAGCCCTCATTAAAGGCTCAACAAAATCATCAACTGAAGGAGTTTTTGTGATTGAATCATTAGAATCAACCATCAGATCTCTAATGATTTTATTGGCAACAGGATCTGATAAACTTAGAAGTTTTTGTGTAACAAAAATTCCTGGGTCATCTTGAGGATGACGTAAATAAGTTGTACTCACCATTATGCGAACCTGAGTTCGATAATGTAAAATTAATGCTTCAAAAGCTGCAAAGTACCCGCCGACAATAAGATCGGGCAACTGATCAGCATTTGTTCCAAATTGAGCAATTCGGCTATCGAGTTCTCCATTCAACAATGGTAAAAGGTGATCGGGCTTCCAGCGTTCATTGATTGATTTATGTTGATGCCCTTTAGTATAACCTAAAGGATATTCCTCTTCAAATACTCGAATAAACTCAAGAGGCTGGGTTTCGCCCACAACGCCTGTGGCGTTATGGCGAGTAACCAGACTTTCGCAATCGGGAATCCCCATAAATTTAACCGTATGTTGACCCGTAGCCTGCAATGCCTGAGCAATAGAGATACAGGGTAACCAGTGACCTTGTTCGAGGTAGATGTCGGGCCAGAATAAAATGTTTGCCATTTGAATGCCTCCTATTGGTTTGCACCGGCTTGGTAAGTGAATGAAATAATGATGTCGTCAATTGCCTGACTATTTATGGATGTCCCTGAAAATCTGATCAGTGGATTTTCGCCTATGACTGCAAGGTTAGCTGCGCTCAGATCAAAAAGGGCCTCTCCTGTTTCTGAATCAAAGCCTGCACTAGAGCCCGCTCTCTCAACAGCATCCAATCCGGTATCTGCAAATTTTCTTGTTTTAGAAACCACCTTTACATTAAATGTCTCTGAATACAGCAACGGTTGATTCAACAAGACGCTAAACATATAAGGAAAGTGTTTATCTTCTAGTTCTAGATTTCCACCCTGTACAGGATCAGCTAAAATTGCGCGGAACAAATCAGGAAAATCTCGTTTTAAGCTAATTACCTTGCCAAAACTTTTTCCACTCGTACTTTGCACATAATCCAACAACAGGTTTTTCAAAGAACCCAATCGACTCGTCGCATCACTTGTAGTTGACTCTCTCGATGTATAGCTGAGAGTCAATACCACATCGGTAATGCTGTTGTAATCAAAAGTGCGAATACCTGTTGTTGCACCAGAGAGTTTCAAGTGCCATCGACTGATCACTCCTGCACCTTCAAAGGGCAGATACCTTTCATCGTTGAGATTGAGCTCAAAAGCCCCCCCATCATTTTGAGCGTGTGAAATCGAAATCTGTGGACTTCCATAGATGCCTTTTTCATAGCTATTCATCGCATACACCGCTGCTGCATTCTCTTTAGTGCGCACACAGTTGTCTACCAAGCTTAACTTCGCCCCTATATTGGTATAAGGTCCTGCCACACAAGGCATGGTCACTCTCACCGCTTTGATTCGACGTTCGACTTGATCAGGAAAATCTAAATCGAAAATCCATTCTGGCAGGTCAAAAGTGACTTCACCTGTGCTCTGTAAAATTCCCAATGCAATCGGATTGAGCTGGGCCAGAGAAATCGATTTAACCACCTCTTGTTCTCGAATATTATTATCGAGATAAGCCACATCCATGCGTTGTAAATCATAAGAGAGTTTTTCTGCCGCCAACAATCCTTTGTGCAAATTGTCCCAATGACCTGATTGGATAAACTGTGTAGAGTTTGCAGGCAGTCGAAGCTCAAACTGATACACTCGTTCTGCTTTTTTTGCCATGTCATAGGCGAGCTGAAACATTTTAGAATGCAATTTACCCACCTCGCCTAACATCCAACTGTAAAGTTCTTGATTGGTAAACTTATCGGCATAAAAAGCGATGAGTTCTTCAGAGTGTTCAATTTGAACGAGAAGATTGTCGTATTCTTTTTGCGAAATCGCCCGACGAATCCGAGATGCTTCAATTTGTTGATCAATTTGTATCAGTTCTTTAGAAGCCATATTTAATTGATGCTCCCACTCTTGCTCTCTGCGCTCCCAACCCGCATTGAGTCCGCTGATATTGGCCGTCAAACTGTCCCAACTTGCCATTAGATCACTGGCTCTGGCAACATACTCTACAGCATCTGACAATTTCTTTCCGCCAATTAAATCTAGACCCGGAACAAAGGCAGCTGCCCATCCTAGCTGAGTATTCATTTTCATATCGGGAATACCCACTAATCCACTTGCAATCAAACGCATTCCATTCGCAGTTAGAGTCCAAGTTTTTGCACTTTCTAAGTTATCGCGTTGCGAAACTTCTGCCTCACTCATTTGCCCGGCAATCAAGCCCGAATAATAATCAAACCGCGTTTGAGTGATTTCGCGACTTTTTTGAAGTGCCTCAATATTGGCATCGGCCTCTTCAATTTGCAACTCGCGCACCATCTCATTGAGATTTAGCATCTGTTGCTCGTGATCGTTGCGCAGTCGCGCCAACTCCTCAGCATCTTTCTTTTCAATAGCCGAAAGAACCTGAGACCCTAACGACTTGACTTCATTGCAGATTTCAATTGCCTTTGACCAAATGCGACGATAACGGTAGCGAGGCAAGGGCGCGTTTAAGGCCGACAAAACACGACCCAAATCTAAACCCGCCGCTGCGGCTTTCACCAACATACCTGGATCAATAGGCGGAGCAAAGAGAGCCAATGAGCGCTTCACTCCATCGATATTCATCGAGTTGCGAATTTTAAAGAGACGATCAGCAACTAGATCCCAATACTTAAGAATCGCACTGTTGCGAGGCGTGCCAAAATAGAGCATTCTTAAGTTAATATTCAAAGCATCTTTCGCTTTATCA
>JBNKYI010000075.1:0-9273 GCA_050300815.1 Fibrobacterales bacterium | reverse complement strand
GCCCTGGGAAAGTAGCACATCTCCAGATTTTTATTTTAAACAAAAAAGCTCATCCAATAGGATGGGCTTTTTTGTTTAAAATAAAAGTAGCCGTGCTACTTTCCCAGGGTTTACCCTGCGGAAAAGGGATAGCGAACGCCGAGCTAGCGAGGATAAAGTTCTCTTGCGTCTCTGCGTGATTGATACCAGCATGTGGCGTGTAAGGGCGAATAATTATTCGCCCTTGTGCGCCCCTGCATCATGGTATCAATCACGCGGGCTATCCTCCGCACATCCCTGCTAAGACCCGATTTATTTCGGGCTGGTGTTCGATAAGTCTTTGGCGGTAATCTGATATTCTGTCACTGACTGATTAATAATATAGAGATGAATACCCAGTTTATCTCTTTTAAACAACACACTTTCAACAGTGCCTTTGATAATTCCCAGTTCATTGTAGGTGGTTAAATTGATTGATTCCTCATTCTGTTTTAAATAACCGTTAACCCAACTACTGTGGTCGCCATCGCCTAATTCGGTATAGACATGTTCTACGATAAAATAATCGAGTGCCGATGTACCATTCTGTATTTTCTTAAAATTGGCAGTTAGATGAAGTCCTTTATCGCTTGAATAGATTTCTGAAAAGTTGATATTCCATATGTTTGCTTTGAATCCAGGATATATGGCCTCATAGATCAAGGTATCGCCTTTTAAAATTTGTATAACCATGGGAAGTGAATCCACTAAGACCATAGCATTTGCCGTATCATTGTAATCAGAGGTGATGATTTCACCATTGATGTAAAATTCATAGTCTTTGAGTTTTTCTTCAGCTTTGGCAAATTCGATATTGCTAAAGAAATCCCCATGACTGATATAGTAATAGACACTATTAACTTCAGGAAAAATTTTTTGCTCTAAATTAACAATCCAATAAACTGGAAAACCAATGTCATTTGTTTTACTAGAGCTGTAAGTGGCTGTTAACATGGCATAGGTGCTTGAATCTAATGTCACTTCTGGACTTGAATTGATGGGCGCTCCTGCTAATGGATTTTCAGTGGGCGATCGAGTACTATCGCCCGATGTGGGCGTGTAATATTCAGCTCCTTCGTTTGTAAAAGGTTCGGTTTTACAAGCTACAATTAAAAGAATTGCACTGCTAAGAAATGCATAGGCAAACAAAATTCGCATAGGTTTGTTTCCAGAAAAAGCGTTTGACGAATCCTTGAGGAGATGCTGAAACGGACCTTGAGTATTACTGACTATAACGGGTACAGTTAAAAAGGATGAAAAAATAGATTTTCAAAGGTTTGCTCTCCTACACCGTAAAATGTAGTGAATTAAAACTCACCAGGAGAAAAAATTTCTAATCCCCCTTGTTGTACAAGAGGTTTAATCTGAGTCTTTATCACCTGAGCGATTTTTTCAAAGGCTTTGCGACGATGAGAATGGGGTCTAAATAGTAGACCGACTTCGCGAGCGGGTTTGGGTTTGGGAAAGTTGAGGAATTCAAGCGAGTCCCCTTCAGAAATTTCTTGCCACGCCAATTGGGTCAGTGAAGGAACCAAAGTGACTCCTTCTCCCATGTTCAGCAAAAAGCGAAGAGTTTCAAGACTGGTTGCACTATAGGTTTTAGAAGTATTGTTGTTGTGGCGATGGCAAAGACTTAAGGCTTGTTCTCTAAAGCAATGTCCTTCTTCGAGCAAAAAGAGGCGTTCACTCTGTAGCAAGTCAGCCGCTTTGATTTTCTTAGAGTATTGCATGCGGATTTTTTTGGGGACAGCGAGCAAAAACGGTTCGTTATACAAAACAATAGAATCAAAACCATATCCCTCAATGGGAGTTGCCAAGATACCGACATCAATGGTGCTCTTTTCTAGACTGCTAATGATATCTTGCGTCTTTTTTTCGTGGAGAATAAATTCAATGTGAGGTAGAGCCTCTTTTAATGCACCTAAAATCTTAGGTATGAGGTATGGACCTATGGTGGGAATGAAACCCAGATTGATTTTTCCTTGCATCGGATCGTGAAAATCTTTAGCGAGATTTTGCATGTGAGCGGTTTCAGCGAGTACTTTTTGGGCTGAAAGAAGAATGGCTTCTCCGGCTTGCGTAAAGCGGAATCCCTTTTTTTGACGTTCAATAAGCTCAATCCCCAGCTCTTCTTCGAGTTTTTTAATCTGGCCACTTAAAGTGGGTTGAGAAACGAAACAGGCATGGGCAGCTTTGCCAAAGTGCTTGTGTTCATCAAGGGCGCAAAGGTATTCGAGGTCGCGTAAATTCATAAAACAAAATTAATCAAACCCATGAGGTCTCATTCAAAAAATTCTCATAGAGAAGATGGGTTTGCGAATTGAGAAAATGTAAGTTCTATTTAGATTGAGCCATTTTAAGATTGAGGACAAAATGCAGTCAAAAGCGTTGATCATTTGTGGGTTACTTAATTTCGCAATTGCTCAAGATGTCGAAGATCTGTCAAAGGTCGAAGACGTTTCTAAAGAAGATACGGTTTCACAGGCCGCATTGCCAAAATCTGCAGTGTTTAATCTTGATCAAAAGATCATTGATTTCAATTATAGCTCTAGTGAAGTCGACACAAGCACGAGTCTTTTAGCTTTTCCATATGTCTATAATCCTCAACAACTGTCTCATGGTGTCAACGCAAGTCAATTTATAGGATTGTTTTTAATGTCTGCAGGTTCTGGCAATTCCTTAGAGATTTCTTACGATTATAAGTCGAACTATGAATTAAACGGCACGAGCCACCCCAATATGCCTCTTGAAAAACCAGTAAATTTTAGAGACTCCGTGGGAGTGAGTGATCCTCAAGTAAATTCGGTA
The DNA here is from genome assembly GCA_050300815.1 of Fibrobacterales bacterium. Lineage (GTDB taxonomy): Bacteria > Fibrobacterota > Fibrobacteria > Fibrobacterales > CAWVXU01 > JBNKYI01. The sequence goes on along the minus strand of JBNKYI010000075.1, from coordinate 6,447 downwards.
GGGACTTTTTTAGTTGGTAGCGTCTTTTATTTTTTGGGATCTAGACCATAGGACATCTCTAAAAATTCATTCCTCAGAAAATTTTCTCACGAGAAACCAATTTTTAGAGGTGTCCCATAGAATAAATTCAACTTGTCGCTTTATCGGTCTTTTTATCAGGCGATCATGAGTTTATAAAGCAAAGCCACTGCGTGAAACTTATAATTATAAAATGAAAAAAATCGCAAGATTCTCTTTTGTTGTTTTACTCTAATCGAGCTTCGTGTATTCGGAGTGCTCAGATGCTGAGCTTCTTTTAGATTCATACGGCCGAAAGCAAAGTCTGGCTCGCATTGCGGCCGTAGAGACTTTACCTGGCTGGGGATATCCCTATGACAGTCTTCTTGTTGATTTGCAACGCTGGCAAAATTCTCCTTTTGTCATCGTGGATTCTATTGGAGCCAGCTTTGAAGGGCGCGCGATTTGGCATCTCAGTATTAAGGATACGCTCAGTGCACTCACTCCTAAACGAGTGACGATGCACAATCGCACTCATCCGCTTGAAGTGCAATCGTGGTGGGTGCAAAAAGAAATGATTGAGTTCTTGATATCGAATGACTCTCTCGCCGAAGCGATGCGCAAAGAGATTCAATTTGAGATGATCCCAATGATAAATCCCGATGGGGTCGAAGCGATGGCCGATTGCCCTGCGGGTTTTGGGCGCTGTAATGCAAATGAGATTGATCTTGAGAGAGAGTGGGGCAGTTTAGCTCCTCAGTCTGAAGTTTTGGCGGTGCGGAATTTATTTGAAGGTTTTATGAACTCGATTCAGCCCATTGCTGTGGCGCTAAACATGCATTCTGCTTTTGGTTGTGAACGCTATTTTTGGTATCACGATGCTTCGGGAACATCAGAGAATTTTGCTAAAAAAGAGAGAGTTTTTATTGAAGACATTCACCTTGAGTGGCCCGAAGGAATTTTGAATTGGCCTTCTAAGGTTTCTTGGGTGGGGGGTGGGCCCGATTACTTTCCCGAATCGTGGTTTTGGTTGCAATATTCAGAATCGGTAATGGCCTTAACCTATGAGGATGTGAAAAATTGCAATGCAGAAGAACGAGAATGGAATCGGCAGGCGACTGCAATTCTCAGGGGTATCTCTAAGTATTTGAAACGCACCGAAGAAGAAATTCTTCCGCTATATCCAAGATCACTTGCTTTGCCGTCGAAGACGATGCCCTTTAATATTTTGGGGCAAAGAGATTTACGCACAGCGTGTCGAGTTAAATCGATTGAAGGGCCGTGTAAGTAAGGTTTCTGTAAAAAAAGAAAGCAAAGAATCGTTTTTTGGATAAAATAGAGGCATGAAAGAGCTCTACTTAAATGCGATTTACGAAATTCATTTCGACGGTAACGTTCATTCTTTGCGCATAGGGCAACAGAATGCAGAGTTTCAAAAAGAAATTCTCGATCGCTTTCAGATCGAGCAGTTCGCGATTATTACGGGATATAATCCGGGATCAACTTTGTGGGACGAGGGGCAAAACTTGAAAGCCCATACGACCTTAGGACAAAAAATTAACAAAGGAAAATGGGATTTTTTATTCGGAATAAACAAGGACCCTGAAGGGAAATGGCCCGATGAAAAAGCCTTTATGCTTTGGCCAATCACTGTGGAAAAAGCCGTAGAACTCGGTCGAGAGTTTGGTCAGAAAGCCATTGTGCACGGAAATAAAAAGGGTGAACTCCAACTGATTTGGTGTTCACCCGAAAAGGAATAACCGACTTAATGGTGATGTCCACCAGCTCCGTGGGCATGACCGTGTGAGAGTTCTTCTTCGGTGGCTTCGCGAACCGAAACAACTTCAACATCAAAGTGCAAGCTTTTACCGGCAAGGGGATGATTTCCATCGACGGTGATCTCGCCTTCGCTGACTTCGGCAACAACAACGACGTGGGGATGGCCCTGTTCGTCTTGAGCTTGAAATCTCATTCCCACTTCGAGAGTCGCGTCAGCGGGAAAAGAATCGCGGGGAACTTTTTGAATCAACTGAGGATTGTGATCGCCATATCCTTCTGCAGGAGAAAGGACGATGCTAAATTTGTCGCCTACGCCTTTGTCGGTGAGCCCGTTTTCCATGCCGGGAATCAATTGGCCGTGACCGTGAAGATAGGTTAGAGGATCTGCGCCACCGACGGAAGAATCAATGGTTTCACCTTGGTCGTCTTTGAGGACGTAGTGGATGCTCGCAACGGTGTCTTTAGAAATTTTCACTTTTCTGTCCTTGATCGAAAAGAAATAAACTTAACAAAGCCCCCCAATGGCTGTGGGAATATTTGAGCCTCGATTTTCAAATTTCCCAAAAGAATAGAGGATTTGAAGGGTAAAACGTGCAAGAAATTCCTTTTTTAATTCCCAAATTGAGTGAGCGCCTGCAAAGGGCTGGGCATTGGATATTGCAAGGTGAATCTTTGACGGATCTGTGTTGTGATCACGGTTATCTAGGCTTGTGGGCTTTTTGTGAAAAAAAGTGCCCCGAAGTTTGTTTTGTCGATCGCTCGATAAATGTGATTCAATCCTTAAAAATTCGATTTGAAAATGAAAAATGTCCCTTTAAATTTCAAGCCCTATCTGGTGAGGCCTTAAATCCTGTAGAGCTTAGAGGAACGGTGGTTATTATGGGAGTGGGCAGCCAGACGGCAATTAACATTCTTAAGAGTTGGTTTGAAAAATCGTCTTTAGAAAACTGGGGCTTTCAAAGGTTGATATTGGGAGCGCATACCAAGCTAGATAAATTAGAACATTTCTTATTGAGCATCGGGCTATCGATCAGTGAGAGAGCAATTGTGCATGAGCGGGGAAGAGAGCGTCAGCTCTGGCGCATTGACTGCACGATGTTGATGTAATTGCAACTTTCGTGAACAATGTTGAAATTAGACCATCGAAAAGAGGTGTCTTGAAAAGAATCTTTAACTTCGAGATTTTGGTCGAGCATCTGAATTTTGAGAATGGGAAAGACCAGTTTCGCGTTGAGCTGAGCTTTAAAGTGAGAGGCCTGCTTTAAGGTTTGATTTAGACTGGCCATTTTTTTGTCGAGTAAATCAATTTTGGTTTGAGAACTTTGAAAAAGAAGAAAGACCTTTTTGACCTCTTCTTGCATTCGCGGGGTAATCTCTTCAGCTTTGCTCAACATTGACTTCATGTTTTTTAGTTGTTTGCCATAAGCTTCTAACTGCTGCTGCATTTGCGTTTTTTTGTTATAAGAATCTTGAATCTGAGCTTGTATTTCATCGGCTTTAGGATCGTGAAAAATCACTTCTGTGGGGTTAGAGGATTGAGAGCCGATTTGAGCCACACTGACGAGTTCGGTGACTCGCGCGCGACAACCTTGCATAACGGCAGACATAGAAAAGCTTTTGATCGAAGTCGCCTCAATCACACTGTCGCTAATGATGTTTGAAAATTTGAAAGATTTACCTGCAATGAAGGTTGCGTCTTGCCCTTGATTGATCATGATATCGCCACCCGCTTGCACCAAGGCTTTGCCTTTACCAAAAACTCCCGCTTTGATGGTGATATTTCCTGAGGCTTTAAGAGTGGCAGCTTCAACACTGCCTTCGACGGTAATATCGCCATCGGCTTCGACCAAAAAGTCGGCTTGAACGCTTCCTCGAATGAAAACATCACCTTTATATCGAATGTTGCCAGTCTTGTAATTGAGGTCGCCTTGCACGAGGTAAAGCTTGCCCACGCAAAAGAGATTTTCTTCGGCGTAAAGGTAACCATCAGCAGTGCTCACCAACTCGGTGTGATCATTGCGGCCCACGGTGTTTTTTCCGATGGGTAGAGTGAGGTCTTCTCCAGAATCAGCAGGAATGGGTTGACCGTAGATGTCTGTGCCCGGTATGCCCGCTTTGGGGGGAATTCGTCGAGCGAGAACTTGCCCTTCTTGAACGTGAGTGATATTGTCGAGGTTTCTGAAATCGACGTTGCCATCAGCCATGAGCAAAGGAGCTGAATTTCGATCGAGTTTAACCAACTCAATCAACCGCGCATCTTCTCCTTTTTGTGGAGGGGTGTCTTTGGCAATTTCAAACTCTTCGCCAAATTTTTTGCGTTGAATAACCTGGTTGATGAGAGACCAGTCGATACCGTGTGTGACTCGTCGTTGCTTTAGGAGAAATTCGATATCTTTTGCGCTAATTTCGAGTTCGGCCTCTGCAACACCTTTGAGGATCTCAAGGTAAACTTTGTGGTTTTTGATATCTATAGCTATAAATTCTGTTTTGCGGCGGTCAAAAAGTTGCAACCGAGGACCAATGAATTCGTAGGTGTCACGCGCAGCTCCGATAACAGCACGTAAACGCCCAAAATCAATGTTCATATAACCCATTTTGGTGAGTTCGTCTTCGATAGAAAAAGTGAGTAGACTCGTCTTTTCTTCGGAATTTACCGCGAGATAGGTTCCGTCTGGCTTATTTTGCCATCGCAATTCGGATAGATTCAAAAGTTACCCAAAGTTATATTCAAAGACATCTTTAAAAATTCATTTATCCTTTAGAGGTGTCTTTAAGTGAAGTTAAATCAATAGTATCACTTAATCGCTCTAATGACAACATACTCTTTGTTTTTGTTGAGGATAGATAGAGTGCTGAATCGAGTTTCTAGCGCTTTAGTGTAAGGTAAAAATTGATTGTGCACGAGGATTAATTCACCGCCTTGTTTAAGTCTGCGATGACAGAGGTCGGCCCAATATTCGACAAAATCGGTGCGTTGAATGGCTTTGATATGAAAGGGTGGATTTGTCAAAATGTAATCGAATGTTTCATCTGTAAGATGAGAATCGGCACAACTCCACAGAGTTCGAAATCGCTGAGGTGCAATATTAAAGCGCTCAAATTGATTTTGCGTATTGCTAATGGCCTGCTTCGAAAGATCTGAGGCGAGTAAAAATTTCGCTTCTGCAAGCAAAGCGTGCAATCCCAAAACTCCACAGCCGCATCCTAAATCCCAGACCGACTTTTCGCTTAAATTCACGGCAGAGAGGCTTTCTAATAACAGTTGGCTGCCCGGGTCGAGTCGTTTTTGACTGAAGACGCCAGGATAGGTGCAAAGGGGTTGGGAAAATGAAGGAAGGGTAAATTCGCCTTCAAATCGCTGCTTGTGAGGAGGTTGGGTGCCAGATACTTTAAAAATTCGGCAAGAGGCAGCGACATTAATGGTTTCAGTGGGGCCGATCTCTCGTTCAATTTTTTTTTGTTGCCCTTTGATGCCAAGGGCGTTTGAGCCTACCACAAAAATTTGTCCTTGAGGATTCACTTCGCGAGCCATTTCAATTTGCCAAAGTGTTGCCGCTGTACTTTTGTCGGCGAGAATTAAGAGAGCCTCTGCTTCTTTAGGGATCTCTTGGGATTTAGAAAGATTTGCCGGGATGTGTTCGAAATCGCTCAAAAGGTCAAAAGTGAGTCCGTTAAATTTTTTGGCGGCGGGATTAAAAAAGAAGTCAGGTGAAAAGTGAATACCCCAAAAAAGCGGGAGATCATCGGTGCGAACGAGTAACTCGCAGATGGCTTCTTCGGCGGGCCCTCCCGAAATAAAAGGCGAATAATCAAATCCAGTCGGCAACTTCGGCCTCCGTTAAATAGCGCCATTCACCCTCTTTTAAAGGGCCGAGTTCAAAGGGCCCGACAGAGAGTCGCGACAGGCCTTCAACTCGATTGCCAGCAGCGGCGACCATGCGTTTAACCTGGTGATATTTTCCCTCGGTTAAAGTCATTAAAAATTGCAGAGCTGATTCTGCGCGGATGTTTTGAGCTTTGACGATTTCTTCTTCATCGTCGAGCAATACACCATCGAGTAGTTTTTTTAAGAATTCATCGTTAATGGCGTGCTTAGCCGTTACGCGATACACTTTTTCGACGACGTGTTTCGGAGAGGTGATCTTGTGATTGAATTGACCGTCATCGGTAATGAGCAATAAACCTGTAGTGTCGACGTCAAGTCGACCCACGGGCTGAATGCCCCTTTCACTGAGTTGCGCGGGTAGAAGCCCTAATACGCTGGGGTGAACGAGGGGTTTGCGAGAGCACTCGGTATTTAGCGGCTTGTTCATGAGAATGTAGACCTTTTCGCGAAAAAGCCATTCTTTATCCATAATGCAAAAGGTTAATCCTTCGGTTTCAAAAAGAGCCTTGGGATCGGTTATTTCTTTTCCTTCGATGGTGACACCTATTTTTCGAACGATTCTTGTGCATTCTTTGCGCGAACCAAATCCCTGACTCTGTAAAATTTTTGTGATTTCTTTTTTGGGCATAAAGTTTCCTCGTTTACGGTTTTAAAAACCCTTCGAGGCGTTTAAAAAAGTGACCGATGGTTTGAAAAAAAAGGCCAAAAGATGATTTTGGTTGTTGCTTCCATCTCTTGGTGCTGAGGGCCAAATATAAACTTTTCACGAAAGTCGCTAAAGGGAA
>JBNKYI010000074.1:0-9318 GCA_050300815.1 Fibrobacterales bacterium | reverse complement strand
ACAAAAGATGAAATTGAAGACTTGGTTGTGTTGTTTGAAAAGTCGGGTCGTGCGCAAAGTCTAGTTGTTTATTCATGTACTTCAGGTTATCCTGTTCCCTTTGAAGATATTGCCTTACTTGAAATTACTCGTCTTATTGAGAAATATGGATCGCGTGTTAAAGAGATCGGATTCTCGGGTCATCATCTTGGCATTGCTGTAGATGTTGCCGCTTATACTTTAGGGGCGACTTGGGTAGAGAGGCATTATACGTTAGATCGCACTTGGAAGGGTACTGATCATGCCGCTTCGCTAGAACCTGAAGGGTTTAGAAAACTTGCTCGCGATTTAAAAGCAGTAAACAAAGCTTTGACTTATAAGCAATCTGATATTTTAGAAATTGAAAAAGTTCAACGAGATAAATTGAAGTACAGAAAATAAAAATTTAAAGAATGGTTTTTATTTAAAAAAGAGCGACAAAGTCGCTCTTTTTTAATGGAATTTTTTCAATTCTTTAAGTCTTTTATAGTGGTCAATATTTCTGTATTTAAAAACCTTAGCTGGGTGTCCTCCTGCAATGGCGTATGGAGGAATATCATTAACAACACAAGATCCCGCTTGAATAATTGCTCCTTCTCCGATGTGAACTCCTCCAAGAACAATGACTCTAGAGCCTAGCCAAACGTTATCTTCGATAACAATATCGCGACTGATATAAGTACTATCATAGGGTATCGCATCACCCTGGTCATAATTATGGATGTCGGTTATGAATAGACATTCGACACCTGAATGAAAGTTATCACCAATATTCACATTTCCATTGCCTGATATCATTAAACCATTAAAATGAGTGTTATTTCCTAAGCTGGTTTTTGAAGTTAGACGGGTACGCCCATTGACAAAAATTTTTCCTTTGACATGAGGGTTTGATCTAAGAGCGCGCAAAGTGTAATACTTTGTGAGGATCGATTTTTTTATTCGACTTAAAAACATAGATCGTTACCTGATTGTCTCATAACAGAAATATTAGAATCTTTTTTTTAAAAGATTGAAGATAGATAAAATTTGTTTTCTCAAAAATAATGCAAAAATAAAAGCTGTTATCAAAGCAATAATAGTTTTGTAAATCCAAAATAAATTCAACTCGTTGTATTCCATAAAGAAGACACAGGCAGCAATCGGAAAGAAAACAAATGGGATGGCTGTTATTTTGACGTATTTAATTTGAAATTCTTTTAACTGTCTAGAAAAATAAATTGTAGCTAGACAAAGTAAAAATCGAGATATGAGCACAGCAAATGATACGCCGATAATTCCTATATGAGGAATGAGTAAAAAGTTTAACAAGATATTTGATGAACCAGAAAGTAGAGTAACCCAGCTTACCTTACTGGTTTTTTCGTGAAAGAGAATATTACAGTACGTGAAATAAACACCATTAAAGGCAAATCCAAAGGCAATTCCAAATATCGCTTTCCAAGAATCTTTATAATCTTCACTGGCGAGTAAATAGACAATTTCTTTAGCAAAAAGAGTTAAGAAAAAAGCGATAAAACCATAAGTAAATGAAATTAAAAAAGCCGCTCTATTTATTTCTTTTTTGCCTTGTTCGCCTTCTTCGTACTTTTGATAGAACCAAGGGCTATAGGCTTGGTGGACAGATTGAGCAAGGATTTGTAAGGGTGATGTTAGTTGAAATGAGATTGCATAAATACCTGTAATCGCTGTGCTGGCAAGTTTAGCAAGCATCAATCGATCAGACATGGTTGTGACCCAAGAGAGTACTCCATGTGGAATTAAAGGCATAGAATATTTTAAGGCAATTTTTAATTCATCAATGTATATGCCATGATCAATTTGAGAGAAGAGCTTATAATAAGCGTGTAGTGAAAAGATGATGTTGGTGATAGCAAGACTTAAGAGTAAACCCTCAGCCTTTAAGCCGAATCGAGTCAATAATATCACATTTAACAGAATATTACTGATGCTGAATAAAAAATTGTTTTTACCATAAGATTTGGCATTGTGCGATGCTTGTAAAATAGACTGGTAAATTTGAAATAATGGGTTGGTGATTGTGCTAATCAATCCGAGTAGAATAATGGGATAAAGAGGAATATTTTCAAATTGTGATTGTAATAATTGAGGATAGATGAAGCAAGTGACCAAGGAAAGAATCACACTAGAAGACACAGTAAAATAGAGACAAGAACCTAATAAACGTCGAAGTTTTTCGGGTTCGCTATCTTGAAATTTGACGGTATAGCGAGTAATGGCTCCTCTTAGTTGAAAGGTAAAGAGAGTTGCTAACAAAACAATCATCGCTTGCACGAGCGCGAAGGTTCCGTACTCAGATTTACTAAGGTAGTGGGTATAAAGAGGAAGTAAAAAAAAGCCAGATGCTTTTTGTAGAATACCCACAAAGGTATATATGGCGGAGTTTTTTAAGAGCTTACTCATGGGTTGAGGCAAAAGATAGAATCTACCGAAGGTGTTTGTAGAGAATAAAAATGTCTCTAACAATTGTCCTTTAGAATTCCAAAGCGAAGTATTGTCGCATTTTTAACGGTAAAGCCGTCGAGGGTTGGCCCCTCAAGCATTTTGATGCCATGTGTTTTTTGGTCGGCATCAATGAGGATTGTGTGTCCAAATTCCCAAGGTCTACACGGCCATTGTTATCAAGATCTATGACGCTCGTTCAGAAATATTAGATTCGCTACCAGCAAAACCACCGTACAGAGTCACATTTCCTTGAATGTAAAATCCTGAGTCTACGCAGATGTGTATGTTCCCGCTTTTACGAAAACGCGATCACCATCAAAGCTTACTGATATCCAACGCCTTCCAGTGAGGAAAATGCTTGCGAACTAAAGCGTTTAGCTCTATTTCAAAAGCAGAAAAACCCGTAGCTTGACTTTCATTTCCCTTAAGTAACTTCTGCGTCATTGCTGCGCCTACAGTAACGTTACTCAAACGGTCCACAAAAATCATTGCTCCGGTCGCGCGATTGTGGCTATAAGTGTCTAAGGCCACCGGGCGATTTAGGCGAATCACCACTCGGGCAATTTCGTTGAGTTTAACTTCATTGCCCTTTTGGTGATCTTGTGTGTTAACATCCACCAAATACTCAATCGATTCAACTTGACCTGTGGTTTCTAAGGTTCCGATTTTAACAAAGTATTCTTTGTCTATGGTCAGTGGTTTTTCATCCATCCAAACCAGATCGGCGGTAAAGGTATCAGTGAGCTGGGGAATGTCATCTTTTTTAACGATCATGTCTCCGCGACTGATATCAATTTCATCTTCAAGGGTTAGAGTTACAGAGAGAGGAGGAAAGGCTTCATGTAAATTGCCATCCATTGTGACGATAGATTTGATTTTTGATGTTTTTCCTGAAGGGAGCGCAACAACTTCATCACCGGGTTTAATGGTGCCCGAAACCACTTTGCCGCAAAAGCCTCGAAAGTCGAGGTGAGGGCGATTGACGTATTGTACCGGAAAACGAAAGTTGTCTAAATTGCGTTGGTTGCCAATTTCGATGGTTTCTAAAAGCTCCATTAAGGTGTGACCTGTATACCATTCGCAACGATTGCTACGGTCTACTACGTTGTCTCCATCGAGTGCAGAAAGGGGCACGTAGGTGATGTTCTCAAAATTCAAATTAGAGGCGAGAACTTGATAATCATTTTTGATTTTTTCAAAAACCAATTGATCGAAGTTGCACAAATCCATTTTATTAATAGCGACAACGACATTTTTAATTCCCAACAAAGAACAGATAAAACTGTGGCGCTTTGTCTGGGTTAAGATGCCGTGACGAGAATCCACTAAAATAATAGCGAGATCACAGGTAGAAGCACCTGTGGCCATATTGCGAGTGTATTGCTCATGACCTGGGGTATCAGCGATAATAAATTTGCGCTTATCGGTTGAAAAGTAGCGGTAAGCCACGTCGATGGTAATGCCTTGCTCGCGTTCAGACTGCAAGCCGTCTACTAAAAGCGCCAGATCGATTTTTTCACCAGTCGTGCCGTGCTTTTTAGAATCTTTTGAGATAGCAGCTAATTGATCTTCATAGATCATTTTAGAATCGTGTAATAGGCGACCAATCAATGTTGATTTGCCATCGTCTACGCTGCCGCAGGTTAAGAAGCGTAGCAATTGCTTGCGCTCGTGCTGTTGTAGGTATTCGAGAATATCTTCTGAGATGAGTTCCGATTGATGTGACATAATAAACCTTGCTTTAGAAGTAGCCTTCGATTTTTTTCTTTTCCATTGAGCCGGCTTGATCGCTGTCAATAACGCGTCCTTGACGTTCAGAGGTCGTGGTTAAAAGCATTTCTTGAATGATCTCAGGAAGGGTTTGGGCTTCACTTTCGACCGCTCCAGTGAGCGGATAGCAGCCTAGGGTTCGAAATCGAACCATTTTTTCTTCTATGCTTTCGCCTTCTTCTATAGGCATGCGCTCATCGTCAACCATGATTAAAACGCCATCTTTATTAACCACAGGGCGCTTGGCGCTATAGTAGAGGGGCACAATGGGAATATTTTCGAGATAGATGTATTGCCAAATATCGAGTTCAGTCCAGTTTGAAAGCGGAAAAACGCGAATACTTTCCCCTTTTTCGACTCGGGCGTTATACAGATTCCAAAGTTCGGGGCGTTGGTTTTTAGGATCCCAGCGGTGATTTTTGTCGCGAAAGCTATAAACGCGTTCTTTGGCGCGAGATTTTTCTTCGTCGCGACGGGCGCCGCCAAAGGCCGCGTCAAACTTGTATTTGTCGAGTGCTTTTTTAAGAGCTTGCGTCTTCATGATATCAGTGTGTTTAGAAGAACCGTGTACAAATGGGCTAATTCCCATATCAAGACCTTCGGGGTTTTTATAAACCAAAAGATCAAAGTCGTAATCTTGGGCGAGTTTATCTCTAAACTCAATCATCTCGCGAAATTTCCAGTTGGTGTCTACGTGCAGTAGAGGAAAGGGGATCTTGGCTGGAAAAAAGGCTTTGCGGGCAATGTGCAAAAGAACGGAAGAGTCTTTACCGATGGAGTAAAGCATCACGGGATTTTCAAATTCAGCAGCCACTTCGCGAAAGATGTGGATAGACTCCGCCTCGAGTTCAACGAGGTGATTAACTTGGTCTTTGGATAATTCCATGGTTTATTTCCAAATTTGATTCATTGACAGATTTTGGCCAAATTTAGCAAAAAACATAGGGAATCCCTGCGGAATTCCCCATATCGTCAGTGATAATGGTTACAGAGCGTTGTTTCAAAGCTCATGCAAGGATTTACCCAATTGATCTTTGGCACTGAGAAGGGGTTCAAAATCAATGGGCCATTCAATTCCCACTTCAGGGTCGTTCCAAATCAAACACCCTTCTCCTTGGGGATTGTAAAAGTCGGTGCATTTGTATTCGAAATCAGCAGTCTCGCTGAGCACGACAAAGCCATGGGCTAAACCCGGTGGAATCCAAAATTGATTTTTTTTGGATTCACTTAGAATGACTCCGGCCCATTTGCCGTAGGTAGGGGAATCTTTGCGGATATCCACAGCGACATCAAAGACCTCACCTCGCACGCAACGAACGAGTTTGCCTTGGGGATTTTCGGTTTGAAAATGAAGTCCGCGAAGAACACCTTTAACACTTCGACTGTGATTGTCTTGCACGAAATCATAGGGAATGTATTCGCGATACCTCTCAGCGTGAAAGGTTTCTACAAAGAAACCGCGATCATCGCCAAAAACTTTGGGTTCAAATTCAAAGACATCGGCAATGCAGGTTTTGTTTACGATCATTTGCGTTTTACCAGTTTGCTGAGGTATTTGCCATAATAGGTTTTGCTGTACTTCTTGGCTTCTTTGAGTAATTGCTCATCGGTTAGCCATCCTTGCTCCCAAGCGATTTCTTCAGGGCAAGCGACCATATAACCTTGGCGCTTTTCAATGGTTTGAACGAACTGACTGGCCTCTAGCAAAGAGTCGTGCGTGCCCGTATCCAACCAAGTGAATCCGCGCGATAAATGTTGAACTTTAAGCTTGCCGCGCTTAAGGTATTCTTTGTTCACATCGGTAATTTCAAGCTCACCGCGAGGAGAGGGTTTGATGTTTTTAGCAATTTCGACAACATCGTTATCGTAAAAGTAAAGGCCAGTTACCGCATAGCTCGACTTGGGCTCTTTGGGTTTTTCTTCGATATCGAGTACTTTACCTTCGGCGTCAAATGAAACCACTCCGTAACGCTCAGGGTCGTGAACTTTGTATCCAAACACGGTGGCCCCATTTTTTTGAGAAACGGCATTTTTCAGTTTTTCTCTAAAGTGTTGGCCGTAAAAAATATTGTCACCCAAAACCATGCAAACATTGTCTTTGCCGATAAATTTTTCACCGATAATGAAGGCTTGAGCAAGACCATCAGGAGAAGGTTGCTCAGCATATTCAATAGAAATTCCCCATTGAGAACCATCACCTAAGAGATGTTTAAAAATGGGAAGGTCAAAGGGCGTGCTGATCAACAAAATCTCTTTAATCCCTGAGAGCATAAGCACCGACAAGGGATAGTAGACCATGGGTTTATCATATATGGGAATGAGTTGTTTAGATATTCCGAGGGTGATGGGATGTAGTCGACTGCCCGCTCCACCTGCTAAAATAATCCCTTTAGTCGTTTTAGCCATTAACCTATCCTCGCCAATTTATAATTTCCGCTTAAAACGTTTTGCCACCACTCTTGGTTAGAAAGGTACCACTCAACAGTCTTGCGCATTCCCGTTTCAAAAGTTTCTGCGGGCTTCCAACCGAGTTCTTTTTCAATTTTAGAAGCGTCAATGGCATAGCGAAGATCGTGACCAGGGCGGTCTTTAACATAGGTGATGAGATCTTCGTATTGGGTGATTCCCTTTGGTTTTTCAGGAGCCAACTCTTCTAAAAGTGAGCAGAGGGTTTTTACCACCTCTATATTCTGCTTTTCGTTGTGCCCGCCGATGTTGTAGGTTTGGCCCGCTTTACCTTCGATACAAACTTTGATCAAAGCGCGTGCGTGGTCTTCGACATAGAGCCAATCGCGAATCTGCCTACCATCTCCATAAACGGGGAGGGGTTTGCCTGCGAGAGCATTTAAGATCATGTGAGGAATTAATTTTTCAGGAAAATGATAAGGCCCGTAGTTGTTTGAGCAATTGGTCACTAAAGTGGGCAAACCAAAGGTGCGATGCCATGCTCTAACCATGTGGTCTGATGAAGCTTTGCTTGCCGAGTAGGGGCTACTGGGGGCATAAGAAGTGGTCTCTGTAAAAAGATCGTCAGTCCCTTCTAAATCTCCATAGACCTCATCGGTTGAGATATGGTGAAAAATAAAAGTGGATTTTTCGGCCTCACCGAGTTGATTGTAGTAATGACGAGCGGCTTCGAGAAGAGTGGTCGTTCCAACCACATTGGTTTGGACAAACTCTTGAGGGCCTTCAATGCTACGATCGACGTGACTTTCGGCCGCTAGGTGCATAATGGCGGTGGGTTTAAAATCTGCGAAAATTTTAATCAAAAGATCGAAGTTACAAATATCTCCCTGCTCAAAGCGATAGCGGGGGTTTGAGTTAATACTCTGCAGCGATTGCAGATTGCCCGCATAGGTGAGTTTGTCAAAATTTAAAACGGAGTGATCGGTATTGTTTATAAGTTCGCGAACGACAGCGCTACCGATAAATCCAGCGCCTCCCGTAACAAAAATACGTTTGGGCATTATTTAGTTCCACCATTAGAAATGATTACGACGGTCAGGGCAATGGTTGCCAGTGTGGCTAATATAGAGATCGTGGCGGTGATGCCGCCCACCCAATCGACTGGAGGGTCTTCAGGTTTGTAACTGATGTAAATGCGAGAACCGGGATCAAGGGGGCGGTCAATGTCTTCAGCATTTGACTTGGTGCCGTTGGCAAAGGTGACGATGATGCGCTCATCATCACTATTGCGGGTTAGCCCACCCGCTCGGTTGATGTAATAATCCACGCCTTCTCCGGCTTTAAAAAGAACTTCACTAGGGTCGAGAACTTCGCCTTCTACAGTTACAGAGATGGCCTGACGAGGAACAAAAATTTTGTCACCTTCACGAAGTTGGATATCACCGTCTTTGCCACCTTTTAATGCGTTTTCTATGTCGACATTAACTTGCTTAAGTTCAATATCATCAATAAATGAAAAAGTGGAATCTTGATTCATGACCTTTTTGCGAATCGTGCGCACGCGATAGAACTGTGCACCCGCTACATAGGCTGAGTTGGTTAGTTTGCCATTGCGGTTCAAAAATTCATTTAAAGTTTCACCTTCAAAAGCTAATGCGAACTTGCCTTTATTTAAAAATTCACCTTCTAGAGTGACTAACTCTTGATAGTAAAAATTTGGATCGCGGTCTAAAATGACTCGATCTCCGGGCAATAATTCGAATTCACCGTCTAGGCGTTGAAAGCTAGAGTCTAATGGAACACTTATTAATTGAACGGCTTTTAAGCCAGGTTGTAAGCGTTCAACCGTAGCAGAGCCAACTAAATAATCTTCGGTATAACCATTGGCCAAAAGAATCAGATCCTTTAGCACAAGGCCTTTACCCCAAGATATGGTGAGTTGTTTTTTAACAGCACCGCTGATGCTAACAGTGTGTGAAATATTGAATTTTTCTTTATCGAAGACAAAAACGGAATCAAGTGGGGCTAGGGGGATTTGAGCACCTTGTTCGATAGAGCCACTGTAAAATTCGACACGCCCCTCATTGGTGAGCCGTTTTACTACGACCCTCGTTTCTAAGGCGTTTCGCAGGGTACCACCAGAAAGTTCAATTAACTTACCCATATGTGAGGCTGAATCTAATGAGTAAATGCCTGGGTAAGTTACCGCACCTGTAATGGTGACGACCTTTTCTAAAATGGCTGGAGTGATATTGACAAAAAGTGAATCACCATTTTGAGAGGCAAACTTTTGCTGTAGACTGGGGTTGAAGGTCAAAGCAGAGAGGGTGCCATCTAATTCGTATCTAAATACTTGAATCCCATTATTTGAAGCACTGGCTTTTTTGCCTTGGGCAAATTTTAAAGCGTCATTTAACGTTTCATTGGATTTGAGTTCATAGATACCTTGACGACCCACTTCACCAGTTATTTTTACCAATTTTTCAGCTTTAGGTAAAAAAATGATATCTCCATCTTTAAGAATGCTTTTAGAGGGTTTTTTGCCTTTTAAGAGAAAGTCATAAAGATCAATTTCGAATGTCAGACCATTACGGCTGATCTGAACGTGACGCACCGAACCGATTTCGGTGGGGCCAGTCGCTTGGTAAAGGGCCATAA
>JBNKYI010000073.1:0-9381 GCA_050300815.1 Fibrobacterales bacterium | reverse complement strand
TAGAAATCATTATTTCTTGTGGGGTTGAACCATTCGGGTCTCGCGACTGCTTGCAGGGCCCTCTTTGCCTTTGGTGTCTTGTTGAGAGGGCTTCTCATCATTTTTAGACATTTTCAAACGGCGATTCTTGATTTTGAGATAGTTATTGACCTGTTCTTTGTCGAATTCTTCATCGGGATTGCGCCTTTTTTTAGGGCGATTGATCGCATAAATTTCTGTGAATTCGTCATCGTTTTCTTCTTTGAGATAGATTTCGTACCAGTGATCAAAGGATTTTAAGTTTTTTTTACGCACTCTCGCAAAGATGATTTGCACAATAACCAGAACTAAAAAAATTCCACCAGCACCGATTAGAAATTCATAATAAGCAGTGTCAAGATTCATGCAAAAGAGCTCTCCACAAAACGAAAGCCAAAGGGCTTTTCTATTTAATTATCCCATAAAATTTGAGCATTTAAAGGAATTTTCAGTATTTCTGTAGCCAGTTGTGGCCATCGGCTGATAAGAGCTTGAGATTCTTTGCTTTCGGTTTGGGTTCTGATGTAAACCCACGCGGGGGCTCCCTCATACCAAACCCACTGAGGGGGTGAATCGCTAAATAGGCTCAGGTCTTCGCGAGGAGTAAGATAAGATTGGCTTTGCAGAGAATCACTAAAAATGAATTTTTCGTTGAGTGCTTGAGCATCGGTGAAGAGAGGGCCCATTGGAGTGGATTCTATTCGTTGGATCCTTTGATCGTCAAATAGAGTGACGCATTCTGAGCGGCAAGCTTTGACTTCGTCGGGGCCAAAGCCAGTGGGGCTTTCAAGGAGAATATAGAGAGTGCTGTCTGTGGGTGAGGGGCGACTCTCAAAGGCAATGCCTTTGATTTTTCCTTTTGTTCTTTCAAACCATTTGGGATTAAAGGGTTCTATGGAACTATAGCGAATTTGTCTTACCCCTTGACTTTCTGTAAGAAAGGCCACCAGTCGACCATTTCCTGAAAACGACATTTGCAAGGGATAGGCGCTTGTTTGTGAAATCAAAACTTTGGGGTCGGTGCCGCTGGGTCTAACGGTGCGTAAGTCGTAAAGCCCAGGTTGGGTTTGCACCCAAAACCACAACTGATTCTCTAAGGGATCCCAGTTATAAATTAAGACTTCTTCTCCGGCCAGCAGCAGCGATTTGAGCTCTCTAGACTTAAAGTCAAGCAGATACAATTGTGCTTTTTTTGTAGAGTCTAGAGCGCTAAAGGCAACTTTTTGCCGAGTCCAGCTATAGTGGGCGCTTTGCAAAAACAGAGGCTGTGAGGTCAGTCGATGAGAAAATTTTTTATTGAGATCAAAGTAGTAGAGGTCTTGTAAAGAATCGTTTCCGGCTTTGTATAAGAACCCCGATTTAATCTCTGGAGGAACGGGAACCCAGCGCAAGGTGTCTTCGAGATAAAAGGTCTGCTGAGAAAGAATATCTTTGATTTTAGGATCAGGAGAAAGCCCGGAATGCACAGTGAGGTTTTTAAACCATAGATAGGGATCGCGAGAATCTTTAGCGATTTGCACCCAACTGAGATGAGTGCCAAAATTTCCAGGACATAAAATAGTTGTTGACCCCTCAATAAGCGGCTCTATGAGGTCTTGCTTTCCCGACAACACAATGAGGCGAAGGTCGGGGCTGATACGCGCAATTTGCCGGGCTTGATCGAGATTGCCATTGAGTAGCAAAATGTTGGGAAGAGAGTCGCGAGGAGGGGTGTAGTTTTGCAACCAGAATTCGTTGACCTGAGTTTCAGAAAGAGGAGAGGTATGAGCGGATAGAAGCCGTAGTTTGATAGATCCCGACTGATAAATATCTTCTTGCAGGGGGCAGGTGCTGTCGCACCAAGTGCGATTGACCCATTGATAATCCATCAAATCATAGGCGGAGAGAATGAGGGGGATGTACTTGCTGTCGTGGGTTTGGGCGAGATTGCCCGCATCGAGCAAAACCAGTTGAGGGTGTTGTTGCCTGAGGTTCTCAATTAATGTGGCTCGTCGAGCCAATCCTCCCAGCAATTTGCCTTCTTTTCTAAGGGGGCTGAGTTGGCCGTTTGTGTTTGCTGAAAAAAGCAAATTGATGATTTCACCCTCAGCCATTTGCCGCTCTTGCCGGCAGTGATCAATGATCCACATGGCTTTAAGAGATTGGGGATCGCGATCGAGAACTTTTTGAGCGATTCGACTGGCCTCGCCACAATCCCCTTGCTCCCAAAGTTCTTGTGCTTCGACGAGGGGTTCTTTTTTGACGAGGTAGTGAGCGGGAAAAGAGCCAAATTGCAGAGAAAAAACTTGATGCCAACCCAAGGCGTCTCGATACTGGGCTCCGTAGTCAATAGCAAAGGGGCCCAAAACGACACCCAAGCCTGCCGAGAGTCCATTGAGAAAACCCTGATCATTGGCCACCAGCGGCCAGCGATATCCCGTTCGAGCAAATAGCCAAGGCAATACGGCGTGTTCATAGCCTAGGCTGAGAACTTGGGCGCCTTCATTGCTCTTTTCGTAGGCGAGTTGGGCGGCAAAAGGCAAGTGAGGAGTGAGGGGCAAACCAATGGAAAATTGAAATAAAGTGGGCAAGGGTTCGAGAGGGCCATTTTCTCTGTATCTAAATCCGTGACTGATATTTTTTAGTGTTAGGGCGCTTTGCAAATGATAAAGAAGATAACCTCTGAGTCCAATATTGACGCTGTAGCCTTTGCCTGTGATGTCGTCAATGCGACTTTGCAGGTATTCCAGTGTGATTCCCCCGTCTAATCGCTCTGGCCACAAGCTTTGCGACCAAGAAACTCCAAACAAAAAATCAGTCGCGCTAAAGCTGTAAATGTCTTCGGCTTCATCTCGAGAGTCGCCTATTGAGCCACTGCGCAAAGTGTTGAGCGCAAAGGCGAGAGAACCCCAAAGGGGAATGGGCATGTTCAAAACCGCACTCTCGTGTTGCCATTCTCCTAAGACCTCAGCGTGGTTTACGCTTAGACTGAAGTCTTTTTCGCTAGCAAGCAACGCAGGATTAGTAAAATAAGATTGGGCCCCTCGGTCGATACTCGAAAGACTACCGCCCATGGCGAGAGAACGGCCATTGGGTTGCAATTTTAAAAAAGGCAACACAGCGGTACCCGAATAGGTATCGTCAAATGACCACAATCCTTCGATGGGATTGGCCTGAGGGCAACTCAAAAGGAGTAACAAACCTATGCTCTTGCGGTATTTCACAAAGAACGTATCGGCTTATTTCCTAGAAAGTTAAGATGGGTTGAGGTTTCTCAGCGAAGTTCGAGAGTCTCTTCCTGAATGTTTAGACCGAGGACGATGTCAAGAGCTTCGGGTTCGTCAGCGAAATCGATGACCAAACCGATTTTTTTGTCTTCGTCCTTTTGTTTCTCATAGTGAATGATATCATAGACCTTCATTGTAATGGAGGCTGCGTCGGTGATGGGAATGTCGGCGAGCATACCAATATTGATAGGTCCTTCAAGGATCTTACCTTTAAAAACAAGACTTTTTTCATCATCCATCAGAGATGTCTTTTTTACATGAAAACGGGGCATGTAAGCATTACCTGACTTTTTTAGAGAGGTGGCTAAAAAATTTCCGAGGGTGTTCAACGTATATAAATACGCACACCATTAGACTCCTAGGGAGTCAAAGCGGATAGAATTTAAGTAAAATCTGTTGAAATTGCAAAAGCAAATTGTAATTTCAGCACAGTTTTATTGTTCAGCGAAAAGGTTGACACCTTGTCTCTTACGATTGGTCGAATTCCCTATCTGGTTTGTGCTCCCTTCTTTCACGGGTTTTCTGAGAGTTTAGACCTTTATTTTGTAGATGGACATCCCGCTGAACACAACGAGGGCCTGAGAAAAGGAGAAATTGATGCTTCTCCATCAAGCTGCATTGAGTACGCGAGGTCTCCGAGCTCTTATCGTATTTTGCCCGAGATTTGCACGGGTGGAGGGCCTGAGGGGGTTGGCTCGGTCGTTCTTTTCTCAGAGCTTCCACTAGAGAAGTTGACACTCGATGACATTCAAATGACTTCGGCTTCAGCGACATCGGTGGTTTTATTGAAGGTGCTTGCTCGTTTTTATTGGAAGTTACCCTCGAAAAAAAAATCTGAGAAGACGGAATCTAAAGCGCGGTTGTTGATTGGCGACGAGGCGCTTAGAGAGAAACGAGAGGGAGATTGGCCTTATGTTTGGGATATGGGTCGAGTTTGGTTTGAATGGCAAAAACTCCCCTTTGTTTTTGGCCTTTGGATGGTGCGCAGAGAAGTCGTGCAAGAAAAGTGGAATGAGTTAACTCAGTTCTACCAAGGGTTGCTAGATAATGTAGAGGCTTTTGAACAGGATCAAACGAATTGTTTATTGCGTTGGAATGAAAAATTTCCTTCGGGGTATCCTTCTTCGGATTGGAAAGGGTACTTCGGGCTGCTTCGTTATCGATTTGGAGAAGAACAGAAAGAGTCTCTCATGCGATTTTTTGAACTCGCCTCGCAATTGAATTTGTGTGAGAAACTATCTGAAATAGAATTTGCTTTTTAGGTCAACGAATTTTGCACCCTAGAGATTCTCTTTTAACCAGTTGGCGATTTCTACCGCATTGAGCTGGTGTTGCAAAAGGTTGGGATGCCAATGAGAACCAAAGCCCCTAGATGCGTCTTGAGGGGTGAGTTCGAGCAAGTTTAATTCGATTCTCAATGCTTTCAATTCGTTTGATGCTTCTTGAACCCAAGCTTTATAAAGATCTAAAGAAGGTATCGCTTGCCCCGTAATTGGACTGATGGGCCAGTCGTTATTGAGCATGGGCCCAATGAGAGCGAGTAATCTTGCATCGGGTTGATGTTGGTGCACTTTGCGAACCCATTCAACATAAGCATCGATGAAACGCTTTTTAGGAGGGAGCGAAAGGGAAAAGTCGTTAGAGCCACCCTGCAAAATAACAAGTTGGGCTTGACTGTCGTTGTGCTCATAGGTGTTGGGAGCGTAAGGAGTCAACTCATCATATAGGTGGATTAATGTGGAATGGGTAGAGCCATCGTAGTTGGATTGAACGCCTTTGCCGACGTGAGCGATGACCCTTAGGTCTGCTTCAAGATATTCGGCAGCCAAGAAAACCATAGATTTTGTAAAATTTTGATTTTTTGAGTTAAAGGGTTGGTGAGCTTGACTGGCTTCATTGCCATAACCTGTAAGCAATGAATCTCCAACGGCTTCTATGAGTAAAGAAGAACCTGTCGGAGCTTCAAAGCTTCCGTCAGTCGACAGTTCTTTTAAAATAAGATTTCCACAAAAAGCTTCGTTTTGTCGAATGATTCGAAAATAGTGAACTTGATCGGGATCTAGACCCTCGGCGAGAGAGTAACTTTTTAGAGATTGTTCAACGGCAATTTGAGTTTTTGCCCCGTCAATTTCTATAGAAAGGTAAAGGTGAGTGCCCAAATTGAAATTGATACGGGCCTCTGCACTGAGTGAAAGTCGGCTGCCTTTAAATGCGCCCTTGACGACAAAACCAGGCCACGCAACGACGAGATGGTCGAGGTTTTTGGGATATCTACCGATTTTGTGAAAACACTCATTTTGGAGAGTTAGAGAGTGAGTGTCTAAAATTGAGGTTGTGGGCATAACCGAAAAAGTAAATACAATCTCAAAAAGCAGATTAAAAAAAATCGGGATTTGCAATGTCGGCAAATTCTAATGTTAGATTTCGGCGCTGGGAATGATAAACTGAATTTGTAAACCAGGGTTGGCATTCTTGACTTCTATTTTGATTTTCATGGCCCTGCAGAGTTCTTTTACCAAAGAGAGCCCAATTCCTGTTCCGCTGGTTTGGCGCACCATTTCTTTTTCAACTCGGTAAAATGGATCAAAGATATTCGGAAGTTCTGATGACGGAACCCCCGGCCCGTAATCCCTCATTGTCATTTCGGTGTAGCGACCTAAGCTGCGCGTGCTGATAGANATCACTTTATGGGGGCTCTGCTTTGAAAATTTGATGGAGTTTTCAATAATGTTAATCAAAATTTGGCTGAAACCATCTCGATCGAGTAAATGAGTGCTTTGAGGTGCTCGCAAGTCGAGCTCAAGGACAAATCCCTGTTCTTTGATTTGTGGCCCAAAGGTTTCGTAGTAACTGATGATGAGTTTGTCGATGAGTTCAGGAGTTAGAGGACTTTCTGAAATAGAGCGTTCAAGTCTAGAGAGGTCGAGAATATTCTTGATGAGCCTAGAGAGACGATTCGATTCAGAGGATATTTTTCGATAATACTCACGGCGCTTTTCTTCATTGGTAACAAAGCCTTCTTCTAGCATTTCACTAAACATGCGAATGGCGGTTAGAGGGGTTTTAAGTTCGTGAGAGACGGCAGAGATAAAGTCTGATCGCTTTTGAGTGATGCGAATATTTTCTTTAAGAATTCGATAAATGCCGAAAATGCCAAAAAGTAAAATCAATAAGATTGCACCTCCTAAAAGTGCGAGTACCTGAGTTCCTGGTGGAGATTCGGTGTGTTGAGACCCAATGTCGAGTTGAATGCTTTGAAAGGGGGCCTGTAAGGGCTGACTGTAGAGCGTATTTCGAGGAGTATACCAGTCTCCGTAAATGTTAATGACCGAGTTGCGATGGGTTAGACGAACAAAGTAAGAGGATTTGAGTCCGCTGAACTGAACCTCTTCGCTGAGAATGTGGTCGAAGTAGGGTTTGGTTTCGACGACAAATCCCTGCACAAAGCGCTGTCCTCCCCTAAATACATTGCGGTGAAAGACAATGTGATTGGCCAACAAGGTGTTGCCAAAGGGATGGACTTCGACATCTTGCCAGTTTCGGTTGATTTGAGGGTTTTCGACTTCTGAACTAGAATCAGGAGTTCCGTGATTCGGGTCGGCCTCGACGTCAAAGATGAAATCTTGAATGGCTGTTGAGGCTTCATAGCGGGCTTTAAGCGAGTCTCTAGAGTCAAGGATCACTTCGAGGTGTTTGTTAGAAGCAAAGTCAGCATCGCTCAGTTTGTTGGGATCGAGCTCGAGACTACGGGCGGTGATTTTTTGAGTTAATCCGTATTGCAAAACATCTTGCGGCCGGATGATTTCTAGCAAGCGGTTTTTAAGTTGACGGCGTTCGGCGCGATCTTTAAGCTCGATAGATCCGAGGGGGCCCTCGGGGAGTACGGGGGTGTAGAGGGTTCCATCAGGATCGATTTGGAAGTAACCAACGGTGCCCTCAAAGACGGGGTGGGCGGTGAGTGAGGCGAGTGGAGAGAGAATGATCTCTTCGCCGCCAATAACTTTGGTGACCATCAGAAAACGGTATTCGGCATAAGAGCGCCGATTTTCGCTTTCGATATCAGAGAGGACTTTTTTGTTGATGATTTGGGAAATCAGTTCCGCTTTTTCTCGATAAGAAAAGAGAGCTTCTTTCTCGAGGTAATTAAAGGAGCGATAGAGCAAATAGCTCGAAGGAATAATTACTGCGAGAAAAAAGAGCCCGAGATAGAGTTTGATCTTACCCATGATTCAGCAATAGCTGATAGCCCTCGCCGCGGACGGTGAGTAAGTAACGGGGTGAAGAAGGGTCGGGTTCTATTTTTTTGCGAAGTTTTGTAATGTGAATGTCTACGGTTCGGGTGTCAATAGAATCGGCATTATCGTATCCCCAGACCTCTTTAAGAAGCTCTTGGCGAGAGACGGCTTGGTTGAGATGTTTGTTGAGAAATTCGAGAATTTCGACTTCTTTGCGTGTAAATGGGATGTCTTCTTCTCCTCTTTTACCCGTGAATTCTCTGAAAACAATGCGCATATCGCCAATTTGTAAAGTGTCTTCGGGCTTATTTATTTTCACAGATCTTCTCAAGACGGCTTCTATACGGGCAAAGAGTTGACCCACGCTAAAGGGTTTGTTGATGTAATCGTCTGCGCCTAAGCGAAGCCCTTGTACAATATCTTCATCTGAATTTTTAGCAGAGAGAATGATGATAGGAATTTCTCGATTGACATCGCGAACTTTATTGCAAACGGTAAACCCATCCATTCCCGGGAGCATGATATCGAGAATGATGAGATCGAAATGCCCCGAGAGGGCTTGCTGATAACCCTCTTCGCCATTATCTGTGTGCACGGCTTCGTATCCCTTGAATTGGCAGAGATCGACGAGGCCTTCAGCAATACTGGGTTCATCTTCGACAATTAAAATCTTACTCATGATTTATTCCCCTTTGGGTGGCGATGTGGGAGATTCTACTTAGAGGGCTTTTGCTATCGAAGAACCCTAGGGATAATTTATTGCAGTTTTACGCGCTGAATAGTAAAAAATTCTTTACTGGCTTGCACGCAAA
Organism: Fibrobacterales bacterium; assembly: GCA_050300815.1. GTDB lineage: Bacteria > Fibrobacterota > Fibrobacteria > Fibrobacterales > CAWVXU01 > JBNKYI01. Next base: position 1,050 of record JBNKYI010000073.1, on the reverse strand, counting down.
GGAGGTGACTCCTTAAAAGTGTCGAGCTTTTTGTATAAACGAAAGCCACCCATTGAGGGTGGCTTTATCGAAAATTTGAAAAGAGTATGACTGCGCTTAAGAATTAAATGCCTAAGCCTGCGCCGAGTTCCATAGTGATTCCAGATTCTGCTTCGTCGGGAAGGCCGCCGAAATGGTACTTGCCATTGCAGTAAATGGATACAACGAGAAGATCAAGGCGGGTCCCAATCATTACGTGGCCGCCTACTCCGCTGTGATAGCCTTCGTCTTTGAATGCATCAATTAAGCTTTTAGACAAATCATCGGGGCTAGGGACAGATCCATTGCCTCCCTCAAGTTGTGCAACAGCGGCTTCCATAGAGCTCGCAACCACTTTTTCAGCGAAGGATTTAGATACTGCGGGCGTGCCCCAAACATAGGTGATACCACCGCCAGCATAGAATTTCCATTCGATGACCGGAAGTGGGACTTCAAAGAAAGGATAGTTTGCAGAGAGATCGACAAAAACCCAACCGTAAGCGGGGTCGATCTTTTTTTGTTTAATCGGAAGTGCTCCTGCGCCAGGGGTGCGCAGGGCGATTTCTTGAACACCTGTGTCATCTCCGATGAGATCATAAGCGAGATCAGCTGAGTAGGTGTTGGCCTGAAAGTTAACGGTGGCCTCGATGTCAATAACGGGTAGAGCGTCGATCCAGAATTTAAACCCAAAACCTTGAAAATCTTTGGATTTTCCTCGACTTAAGTTAGCGCTGATGGTGTCATCGGGAATTTCATCATTATTGATGTCAACGGCTTGAAAAAAGATTTGTTCTTCGGCCGCTTTGACCTTTGAGCCATAGTTAGGGGCATAGTGAGCGCCGATTCCAAAAATGGCAAAAGAAGAGGTAGAACCTAATGCGATTAAAATACTGAGCTTAGAGAATAGTTTTTTCACGGTATCTCCTGTGGTGGGATTTCTGTTAAATGTAATACCTAATCAGGTATAGTATAAGAACAAAAGGAAAAGGAGTTTAAATGTCTGCTTTTTTCAGGAATTGGCGACGAGAAGTC
>JBNKYI010000072.1:0-9423 GCA_050300815.1 Fibrobacterales bacterium | reverse complement strand
TAAACGAAGCCTTTTCAGTTCAAGTTATCGCCAACCAAATCGCTTGGAATTCAAAAGAATTCGCTCAAAAACAACTGGGCCTCAGCGCCCCCTTAGGAGAACTTCCCGACGAAAAATTGAATGTCAATGGAGGAGCTGTGGCCCTAGGTCACCCCGTTGGCGCCACAGGAACTCGAATGATCCTCACTCTGCTCAAAGAATTGCGCAGACGAAATCTAAACACCGGCCTAGCCACTCTCTGTATCGGAGGGGGCCAAGGCGGAGCCGTCATCCTGGAGGTAGAATAATGAAAGCGCTCACCCTATGCGAAAAAGCCGGCGGAATCTGCGACCTCGTTTTTGACCTGCCCGGTGAAAAAGTCAACAAGCTCTCTTCGAAAATTCTCGAAGAATTTAACGGAATTCTCGACGAACTTGAAAAGCGCAAAGATCTTAAAGTTTTGCGCATTCTCTCTTCCAAAGAAGGGATTTTCATCGCTGGTGCCGATATTTCTGAAATTGAAAACATCACCGACTCTACCGAAGCTGAAACCAAAGCCAAAGCTGGGCAAGATCTATTCAATCGAATCGAAAATCTACCTTTTGTCACCCTTGCTGTGATTAACGGGGCCTGTTTGGGAGGAGGAATGGAACTTGCCCTCGCCTGTGACTTTCGCATGGCCACGACCCATTCTAAAGTGAGATTAGGGCTTCCTGAGGTCAATTTAGGGATTCTTCCTGGCTTTGGAGGAACTCAACGTCTGCCCCGTTTAATCGGTTTGCAAAACGCCATGGAACTTATCCTTTCGGGCCGCGCAATCGACGGTCGCAAAGCCTTTAAAAAGCGGCTGGTCGACACCTGTGTCGCTTGGGAATTTCTCGAGCAACGGGTAGAGGATTTCACGGCGAAGCTGCTCTCAGAACCCGCAAAGCGCAAGCTGAAAGGCAAACGAGAAAAAAATTTCAGTCAAAAACTTTTAGAAAACAACCCTATAGGTCGCAAAGTCTTATTTGATAAAGCCTTAGAGAGTTTAATTAAAAAGTCAGGAGGGCATTATCCCGCCCCAATCGAAGCCTTAGAGGTGTTGCGCAAAACCTATGATGGAGATTTCACCGAAGGCTTAAAACGCGAACGTCAAGGCTTTGGAAAACTAGCTCCCACCCGAATCAGCAAAAACCTGATTCAAGTCTTTTATACCTCTGAAGCGCTTAAAAAAGAAACTTGGGGCAATGAAAATCAAATTGAACCGGCCATTGATCACACCGCCGTTTTAGGCGCAGGTATTATGGGAGGAGGAATCGCTTGGCTAATGAGCGACAAAGAACACTCGGTGCGCATGAAAGATCTGAGTCTTGAAGCCATTCAAAAAGGCTATGAATCAGCCGCTAGGGTTTATGAGGGATATATCAAACGCAAACGCCTTAAACCCACCGAAGTCAGTATGAAAATGAACCGCATCTCGAGCACTCTCGACTTTAGGGGCTTTCACGAAGTCGAGCTCTGCATCGAAGCAGTGGTTGAAAACCTCGAAGTTAAACAAAAGGTTTTAGCTGAGGCAGAAGGACATTTAGGCTCTGAAACGATTTTGGCCTCAAATACGTCTTCTTTGTCTATCGACGAAATGAGTCGCTTTTTAAAACGCCCCGCAAATTTTTTAGGCATGCATTTTTTTAATCCCGTTCACCGCATGCCTCTCGTCGAAATTATTCCAGGATCACAAACGTCTCCCGCCGCCATTTCGCGGCTAGTGCAATTCACTCGCCACCTAGGTAAAACACCTGTGGTGGTCAAAAATGTACCCGGGTTTCTCGTCAATCGCATTTTAATTCCCTATATGGTAGAAGCCGCCTTGTGTTTTGAAGAAACGGGAAATGTGCAAGACCTCGACCGCGCCCTTGAACGCTTTGGCATGCCTATGGGCCCCTTTGTGCTCGCCGATGAGGTGGGAATTGACGTAGGCGCCAAGGTCTCTCATATTCTCGAAGCCGGTTATGGAGAACGCATGAAGGCCGCGGGGATTCTCGATGAGTTTGTGACGCGAAAATACTTAGGCAAAAAAAGTAAGCAAGGATTTTACCGTCACACTCCCGAGGGCAAAAGAGAAATTTATCCCGAACTCACGCATCTTTGGAAAGAATATCTGAGTCACGCCCAGCTTGAAGCCCGAGAGGTTTCTTTGCAAGAGCGCTTAGACCGCTGCGTTTATCAACTGATTAACGAAGCCGCAAAGTGCCTAGATGAAGAGGTGATCGCCAGCGCCCCTTATCTCGACATGGCGATGATTATGGGAACAGGATTCCCCCCTTTTAAAGGAGGCCCCCTCGCCTATGCCGATGAAGTGGGACTGCCAAAGGTTTACGAAAAACTTCTCGAGTTTAAAGAAAAATACGGCATTCGCTTTGAACCCGCCGAAGGAATTGCCCGCAGGGCACAAAGTGGTGAAACTTTTTACACAAAAAAATAAAATCAGGTTTAAGGCATAGCTCAAAGGATAGGAGGCTCCCATGTCTGAAGAAAAAGAGGAAATGATCATTGACACCAGCAAAATGAATGAGGGCAAACGCGCCGCCCTCGAGGTGGCCGAAGCCGCTCGGGATTCGGCACAAGCCGCTACCGGGTTTGGATCGGAACTCTTCATGGGGATTTACAAACCCGAGGCCATGCTCCCCTTTCCTGTTCAAGCGCCCGATGAAAAAGCCATTGGCGACGAACTCGTGGCCAATGTCACTGAATATTTGCAGAAAAATTTAGATCCCGAAGAAGTGGATGCCACTCGAACCATTCCCTCTGAAGTGGTCGCTAAGCTCGCTGAAATGGGACTCTTTGCCATGAAAGTGCCTAAGGAATACGGCGGACTCGGACTGAGTCAGGTCAATTACAATCGAGTCATGATGGCCATTAGTAGCTGGTGTGGCAGCACCGCCGTTTTACTTTCTGCACATCAGTCCATCGGGGTTCCCCAACCTCTAAAAATGTTTGGCACCGAAGCGCAAAAGAAGAAATATATGCCTCAATTTCGCGAAGGTAAAATTTCGGCCTTTGCCTTGACCGAACCCGATGTCGGTTCAGATCCCGCTCAAATGAAAACCGTGGCAACCCCCACCGAAGACGGTAAGCATTACCTCATTAATGGCGAAAAACTCTGGTGTACCAATGGCCCCATCGCCGACATTTTAGTGGTCATGGCACGCACCGAACCCAAGGTTCGCAACGGAAAGGAAATCCCTCAGATAACCGCTTTTATCGTCGAAAAAGGCATGCCCGGCTTTGAGGTCGCTCACCGCTGTGACTTTATGGGAATTCGCGGAATCCACAACGGACTGCTGAAGTTTACGAATGTCAAGGTTCCCGTCGAAAACATCATCTGGGAAAAAGGGAAAGGCTTAAAGCTCGCCTTGAGTACTTTGAACACCGGGCGCCTGACCTTGCCCGCAGCTTGTACCGGAATGGCCAAGCAATGTCTGCAAATTGTGAGACGTTGGGGAAATGAACGAGTGCAATGGGGAGCCGCTGTCGGAAAACACGAGGCCGGCTCTAAGAAGCTCTCTTATATCGCCAGTCATACCTTTGCCATGGAAGCTGTAACTTTACTTTCTTCGCACTGGGCAGACGTTAAAGGCAAAGATATTCGCATTGAAGCCGCCATGGCTAAAATGTTTTGTTCTGAAGTTGCCTGGAAGATTGTCGACGAAACCATGCAATTTAGAGGGGGACGAGGCTACGAAAAAGCCTCTTCGCTAAAAGCTCGAGGAGAAAAAGCCTTTGGCGTTGAAAGAATGATGAGAGAATGTCGCATTAACCGCATCATTGAAGGCACCACCGACATTATGCAACTCTTTCTCGCCCGAGAAGCCATGGATCCCCATCTCAGAGTCGCCGCAGACTTGTTAAAAAAACACGCTCCCATAAACACCAAAATCAGAGCTGGTATGCAATTGGCTAAGTTCTACAGCACTTGGTATCCCACCCAATGGGTCAATGCCAGTCTTTGGAATTCACACAGTGAAAAAGGCAAACTCGCCAAGCACTTTGCCTATGCCGAAGGCACCAGTCATAAACTCGCTCGCACTATTTTTCATTACATGGGCCTTTATCAAGATCGCCTCGAACGCAAGCAAGTGCTGCTCGGGCAGTTGATGGATATCGGTACCGAGCTCTTTGCAATCACTGCCACTTGCGCCTATGCAAACCGCAAGATCAAAGAGAACCCCGGTGACCTCACCCCGCAATATTTGGCCGACGTGTTTAGCCATGATGCTCGAGAACGCATCGAAGAACTTTTCAATCGCATTTCAGAAAATCAAACGCACAAACACAACAAACTCGCCCGCAGTGTGTTGAGCGGTGAGATGAAATGGCTCGAAGAGGGTATCATTCAAGCAGAGCCCGAGTAAACGGGCTTGGCAGGTTGGCACTCAAATTTTCGTGAGCACCGCAAACGAAAAATCATTCTTTTCTTTGGTATTAAAGACTCTCTTTGAGAGTCTTTTTTGCAAATTATTTGTCGTTGTCAGTTTTTTGTAATAAATCTTCTCATTCCTCTCCTTTTGGTGATACATTTCTTAAGACTCACATTACGGATAGAGGAGTAATCATGTCTTTTAAAAGTCTTTTTATTGCACTGGCATTGGCCGCAGGAATGTTCCTCGGGGCCTTGGTCTTGGATAAATCCAGACCTACTCTGCAAACCGCCCAACCCAATCCCCAACTTATCAAAGCTTCGGGCAAATGCGCAGAGTGTCACCGCAATGAAACCTCGAGTATTGTGCACCAATTCGAAAGCAGTCAACACGCTTTGAAAGGCGTCAGTTGTTTAGACTGCCATCAAGTGCTCGAGGGGCAAGAAAGTAAAGAACACCGCGGTTTTACGATTAACGATGAGGTCACCGCCAAAAATTGCGCCGAATGTCACAAAAACGAATACGATCAATTTAGCCGCAGTCGTCATAGTGCCCCCGCTTGGGCCGCCGTATACGGCAGCTCAGATTTTACTCCTGAGCAAATAGCCCAAGCCGAAAAATGGCACCCCGGAACCGTCGACCGCTCGGGTAACCCCATAGGTAAAGCCGAAGGTCAAGCGGCTCAGCAAGTGGGTTGCGCAGGATGTCACGATGTGGGCAAACCCAATAAGGATGGCTCTATAGGTAAGTGCACCGAATGTCACGGCCGCCACAAAGCCTCTATCGAACTGGCCCGTACTCCACAGACCTGTGGACAATGCCATATGGGCCCCGACCATTCTCAAATTGAGATCTATAATGAATCAAAACACGGGGCGCTATTTAACGCCTTTAAACACGAACAAAATCTCAAGGCCGATCCCAAAAACCTAACGACCAAAGACATGAATATTCCCACTTGCGCCACTTGCCATATGAGCGGGCTCGAGGGAATGAAAGTGACTCACGACGTTACCGAACGTCTGAGTTGGTGGCTCTTTGCCCCTGTTTCTAAAAAACGCCCCCATTACGACATGGGGCAAGCCAACATGAAAGAGACCTGCAACAAATGCCACAGCAGCAAACACACCGACAAATTTTTCGCCGATGCCGAATCTATTGTAGAAACCACCAACCAGCATATCACCGAAGCGAAAGCACTTATTGATTCACTGCACAACGAAGGACTTTTAACTGAAGCTCCCTTTGACGAAACGGTCGAGTTTCTCTATTTCGACCTCTGGCATTACTTCGGACGCACGGCCAAACACGGCGCATTTATGGGGGGCTCTGATTTTGTGCAGTGGCACGGCAATTATGAGTTGATGCTCAAAATGAAAGAGTTGCAAGAAATCGCCCGAGAATTGCGTTCGCAAAAGAAACACTAAGCCGGAGGCGCTATGAACTTTAGAAACGCTCCCGTCAGTTTGCAAAAATTGGCAATCGAAATTTTTTCGATTGTCAATCTCGGCTTTCTCTCTGTAGATATTTGGCTTGCTCACAGCGTCAACGGGTTTCACCACAAGGCCGAATGGATTCCTTTCGCGCTTTCGATCACTGCGCCCGCTTTGCTTTTGCCGGGGCTTTTTAGCGGTAAAGATTTTCACAAGACCCCTTGGGCGAGAAGTGCGGGATTTTTAGTGGGATGGCTTTGCCTAGCTACGGGTTTTGCCGGAATGATTTACCATCTACAAAGTCAATTCTTTCAACTAAAAAACCTGCATAGTCTTGTTTACACGGCTCCCTTTGTGGCTCCTCTCGCCTACGCGGGGTTGGGATTTCTGCTTATCCTCAATCGTTCAAAAAGTGTGCTTCCTGGCGATTACCCGCGTTACATTCTCTTTTTTGCTTGGGCCGGCTGGGGAGGAAATTTCGTGTTAAGTCTCGCCGATCACGCGCAAAACGACTTTCACCACCCCGCCGAATGGATTGCTGTCGCAGCGGCGGCCCTGGCTTTTTCTTTCAGCTTGGTCGCTTTGCCTCGCAATACCGGAAAAACGTACCTACAGTACACTGCAGGAGTGATGGTTTTGCAAATTGCAGTGGGAACTGCAGGCTTTGCGTTGCATCTGATCGCCAATCTGCAAACAGAGACAAATATTTGGGAAAGCTTTGTCTATGGCGCTCCCCTTTTCGCCCCTCTACTTTTTGCCAACCTCGCCCTACTGGCTTTAATTGGACTGTGGGGCCGGTTTTATTTTGCCAAAGACGAAAATTAGAGCTTGTAAACATCCACCAAGGCCTCGATGAATTTATCGAGGTCTTTTTTTTGATTTCCTCTCCCCAACGAAACTCTTAATGTGCTCGCGGCTTCGCCTTCTGAATAACCCATGGCTTTAATCACCGGAGAAAAACGCACCGAACCCGAAGAACAAGCCGAACCCGCCGACAAGTCGTATCCGCGAAGGTCTAATCCCATCAGCATCAGGTCTGCCGTTTTTTGGGGAAATAAAATGCTAGAGGTATTTGGTAGGCGGAGAACCTCTTGCCCGTGAATGTGAATATCTTTCAATTTTTCTTTTAAAACCCCTTCAAAGTAATCTCTGAGTTCGCGCTGTTCTTCGCGTTCGCACTCTTGCCTAAAAAGAGTTTCTCGAGCCGCAGCCCCAAAACCGGCGATACCGTATAAATTTTCTGTGCCCGGCCGAATTTCGCGCTCTTGCGCCCCACCAAAAAGGCGCGCCGGAATGGCTTCGGCATTGCGAATCCACAGAGCGCCCACTCCCTTAGGGCCTCCGATTTTATGAGAGCTGACTGAAATCATATCTCCTGCAAATTTCGATATGTCTAAATCGACGCGCCCCAGAGCCTGCACCGCATCACTGTGAAATAAAGCCCCCTGCGCCTTCGCTTCTTCAGCCATGCGCAATACGGGTTGCACCACCCCTGTCTCGTTATTTGCCCAATGCACCGAAATCCAATGGGGATTTTGGGCAAGAGCCCTTCTAAACTCTTCTAGCTCAATTTCACCATTCAAACTCGGCTCTATCCAATGAATCCCGTGTCCTTTTTCTTCAAGAACTTTGGCCGCATCTCTCACGGCACTGTGTTCGATCAAACTTGTCGAGCCCCTGACTTGCGAATTAGAGTGGGCATTCAAGGTTCGAGAAGCCATCTCGTTCATTGCAAAAATCGCCAGATTGTCAGACTCTGTTCCCCCTGATGTAAAAACAATCTCGCGAGCGGGCACCCCAAGAAGCTCGGCCACTTGATCTCTCGCCTCTTCGATTACGCTGCGGGCTTGGCGCCCTGCCGTGTGGGTTGACGAGGGATTCCCCCCACAAACGTTCATGACTTCAAGCATCTTGTCTCGAGCGCTCTGACGCAGTGGTGTTGTGGCGTTGTGGTCTAAATAGATTCTTTGCAAAGGGTCACTTTCTTTAATAACTTTGGCCATGCGAAAGGCAAATTTAGTTATGAATGTAAACAGCATGACCGGTTATGGCAAAGTCGATGCCGAAATCGAAGGATGGAACTTGGCCGTTGAGCTGCGTTCTGTCAATAATCGTTTCCTTGAGATCAGCACCAAATTCCCCCGTGAATTTCTTCCTTATGAAACCCGCTTTAGACAAAGGGTGCAAAATCGACTTGCACGCGGCTCTGTTTTTTTCAACATCAATATTAACGGTCGCCCTCTCGCTGACGGTGCGGTCTTATTTAACAGAGAGACCCTTGCCAGATACCTCAAGGCCTCTCGCGAGATCAGCGCAGAGCTCGGCATTGAAAACGACCTTTCGCTCTCTAAACTTCTCGAACTTCCCGATGTGCTTTCTACAGAAACCACAGCCAAACCCAGCGACACGGTTATTCAAGGATTAGAATCTCTCATCGAAACCGCCTTAGACCAAATGCTAGATATGCGCCTTAAAGAAGGCAACCACATGGCCGAAGATATGCTCAAAAGAATTCAGAAAATCGAAGAAAATCTCGCTTGGATTGAAGAGAACCTTTCTGAGCGTCAGAAAGAATACACTCAGAAGCTTAAAAATCGCATCGACGAGCTGCTCGGCGAAGTCGCCATTGACGAAACGCGATTCGCACAAGAGGTCGCTTACATGGCCGATAAGCTCGATATCAGCGAAGAAATTGTGCGCTTTCACAGTCACAATAAACTCTTTCGACAGGCCTTAGAAGAAAAGGGCCCCCACGGCAAAAAACTCAACTTTTTGTTACAAGAAATGGGAAGAGAAGCCAATACCCTGACCACTAAAAGTCAGTTTATCGAATTTCAACATCGCGCCCTCTCTTTAAAAGAAGAGCTAGAGTCTTTGCGCGAACAAGTCGCTAACGTGGAATAGCGGGAATTTTTGCTAACTTTGCCATCGCAAAAACGATATCAATGACTATTCGATTTTACTATCAACGGAAAAATTCATGAAAAGAACTCATCATTGCGGAGCGCTTCGCAAATCTGACGAAGGAAAAACAGTACAACTGGCTGGTTGGGTTGACCGCCGCCGCGACTTGGGCGGAATTATTTTTATCGACTTGAGGGATAAACACGGAAAAACTCAAGTGGTTTTCAATCCCGAAATAAATCCCCAAGTTCACGAATTGGCCGACACTCTTCGCAACGAATACGTCATCGCTGTCACAGGCACCGTCGTTTTGCGCCCCGAGGGAATGATCAATCCCAAAATTCCTACGGGTGAAATCGATATCATGGTTTCTGAGTTAAATATTCTCAACAAAGCAGAAACCTCTCCTTTATCGATCAATGATCACTCAGAAACCACGCGAGAAAACGACGAAGTTCGTTTAAAATACCGCTATCTCGATCTGCGCCGCCCTTGGATTCAAAGAAACATTTTGTTGAAGTCTAAGTTCTTGCATCATGTGCGCGAGTTTTTTCACGCGAATGATTTCGAAGATATCGAAACTCCTGTACTTTGTAAATCTACTCCTGAAGGCGCGCGCGATTACCTTGTGCCTTCGCGTGTTAACCCCGGTAAATTTTACGCATTGCCCCAATCTCCTCAGACATACAAACAGCTTCTTATGATTT
>JBNKYI010000071.1:0-9494 GCA_050300815.1 Fibrobacterales bacterium | reverse complement strand
ATGGCCTGAGCTAGTCGAAGGCAGCTGAATCGTTTTTTCCCCCTTTTGACGATCTACAAAAGGGGGCCGCTGTCGCGCGGCCGCGACGCAGAAACATCTGGATTAGCAGTGAAATTTAGCGCATTAAATTGTACACCTCAGAGGCACCTCTGAGGTGTCTCTGAGGTTAGTTTACAATTTTCATAAACACCGTAAATGAAAATTAAGAATCTCTTACCCCTCCCCCATTTGCCTCTTATACCCCTCTAACCAACTCAAGTCTTGCAAAAACTTATACTCTAAATCGTATTTTTCGTTGGGTTTGATTTCGAGAAACTCGGGGGGCAAATACTTGCTCTCGACCCTGATCGAATACCCCAGGCGCACCGCCAATTTGGCGTAGCCCAGGGCGGGCAAGTTGAGGTAGGGGTTGAGCATCGGGTCGGGGTTGCGCTCGGTGTGAAATTCGGGTTTGAGCATGTCTTTTAATACGGCGTTGAGGGCTTCTTCATTTTTTTCATAAAGGGCTATAAAAAAATCATAGTCGGGCAACACATCAGGACCCCAATAATCTCGATGAACCCTTATCTCTGCTCGGCGGGCCCTAAGGCGCTCTATTTCGGCATCGATACGCTCTTGATCGCCCAGCAAAAAGGCTTGCAAGGTTTTTAAGCGAATGGGATAATCGCCATCGGCTTGTTGATTCATTAAGAGGGGGTGACTGTAGCTTTCGATAGGTAAATGGAGTTCGGCAAATTCTTGAATCACCTGCGGGTGATCACTGAGCAAAAGGTAAAGCCCGTAATCGATGGTGTAGTTGTAGTCTATTAGACCAATCCCCCCCGCTGGGCGTATATCTTCACCTGTATTTTTTTTATGAAGAAAATAATACCAGTCATTCTCAATAAAAACAAGAACATAGAGACGAGCAAAAATAGCCCAACTGTTTTTGGCCGCTTGATAATCCCCCTCTGCCCATTCAAAGCTGCCTCTGGTGATATATTCAAATTGACCCATGCAGTTTGACCAACCGCCCCCAATATTCTCAGCTAATTGTTCGCGAAGCATGCGATTAATATGGCCAGGTAAAGCACAATACCCCCGATAAGCCCCCTCAGTCAGAGGCTTGCATTTTATCAAGCTACGCTCGGGGTTTAGTAGATCGCGAGGGTAATAGGGGTGATTGCAATAGTTACTGTCATCTAAGCCCAGCAATCGAGTTAGAGCCAAGGCCTCAAAATTCCAATAACCCCGATGTAAGTGGGGGGTATCTTTATGGACACCAAAATGCATAATGATCAAGTTGCTTTTATGGCGATACCAGGTTTTGCAATAATGGGCCATCAACTCACTGGCCTTGGCCCGATCACCTCGGGCATAAACCACCTCGCGCAGGGGCTGATAGGCCTTATTCGCTCGATTTCGTTGACCAAACTCATCATAGCTAGGCACTACGGGGAACTCGCGCTCGGGCAATTTAGCCTGCAATAAAAACTCTAAGAGATTGTCTTTGACCTTATTTTTATCGATATAGCGGGCCGCCCGCTGAAAGTATTTAAGGTCGGCCTCAAAAAGCACCGCAATACTTAAATAATGCAAAATGCGAAAATAATCATCTCCGACAAACATATGCGCCGTACCGTGTTTTATACGGTGCTCTGCATCAGCGGGCCAATAGGGCCCCCATAATCCCAACTCGAGATAGCGGGGCACTAAGTATTTGCGCAGATAATCGACCCCATAACCCGCCGTATAACAGGCCCAGATCTCTCGAATCAAATAATTCACAAAAAGACTTCCCAACCCCAGTTTACCTACGGCCTCTTCGCTCGAAGTCGCAGACCAAGCTTTTAACTTTTCATACCAAAAGCTAGAACAGAGGTCAAAACGACTGTAGAGAACTTGCAGGCTAAAGGCGGGGTAGTCTTTGGTAAATTGACGCATAAATTCTCTGGCTTAATAGGTGGTATGGGTAGAAAGAGACTTGAGGGTTTAATTTACCAAACTGGCCTAATTGATTGGTGCTAATTTACCAAGCGCATTAAATAAATTCGCATTCTTTTAAACACAAAAGAACCCTTACGCTTCGTTTGCAGGGCAAAGCATAATAATGCGCTTGCTCGTTGCCATTTTTAGCTCCAATCAATTAGGCCAGTTCTCTATATTTGCACTCATGAACCCAAACTCAACAAATTCAAAAACTTCTTACCCTTCGATGAAAAGACGCTGGACCTTTCTCGGCATTGCTCTCATTCTCATTTTCACTATTCGCTTTTTCATCGCGACCTTTGTTCCCCCATCTCCTTGGCATCACCAAAGTTGGCAAAGCCTATATACCCGCGTCAATCTAACGATTGAAGGTGACACCCTTGAAGTGGCCCAAATCATACGCGATCTCGATGTTTTTTTCACCTCTTACACCGAGACTTATCCCTCTCGTTCTACACTGAGTGAGCGTTTGTTCAAAGCCCACTCAGGAGACACCCTCACCGTCGACTCTACCTCTTGGGCTTTGCTTCAATTTGGCGCAAAAGCTTACGCAGAAAGTCAAGGAGTCATCCATCCAGGAATTGGCGGTTTAATCCAGCTTTGGGGTCTTGAATACGGACAAAACCCAAGAGTGCCTGACTCTAGCGAGATTCAACGAGAAATGAAAAAGATGCAGTCTCTTTTTTATCGAGTCCTCGACGACCACAAATCCGTCGTCGTTCTCAGAGATTCTTGTCAACTCGCCCTTGGCGCATTTAGCAAAGGTTTTGCCTTAGAAATCGCCCGCCAAAAACTGCTGGCTGCGGGATTTCACAACTTTCTTCTCGAAATCGGCGGTGATCTCGTCTATAACGGAACCAACTCTCGCGGCAAAGAATGGTCTATTGGCTTAACCGATCCCCGACACAAAAGCAAAATTTTTCGCATTTTGCGTCTGCCCTCTCAATTCAACGCTCTAGCGACCTCTGGGGGATATGAAAACTTTTTTATTGACTCTGCCGGGGTCAAACACCACCATCTTCTCGATCCCCGCACCGGACAAAGTAGCGAAGGGGTCTTGAGCGCCACCGTTCTCACTCGAGGGGGCCACATCGCCGACTATCTCGCCAGTTACCTCTTTATCGACGCTCAATCTGCCAAAGAATTTGATGATAAACGCAAAGATGTTGAAATTGTCGTTCTTTACGACGATCCAGACCCTGAGCAAGACCGTCTTTATTTATCTATTGAACTCAAAGATCGCATTTTTAAAACGGACCAATTTTTACCCTAGTTTATGATCGCCTTACTCTCTCCTGCCAAAACCTTGCAAATGTCTGGGGAATATCCCTCAGTTCGATGCTCTAAAATTCGCTTTCCCGATGAGAGCTCAGCCCTCATCACCCTTCTCAAAACAAAAAGCCCTGCACAGATTGCCCAGTTGATGGGAATCAGCGCCAAGCTTGCCGATCTAAATTATCAGCGCTTTCAAGAATACCAATGGCCCCATCCCAAAGACAAAGTTTTTCCTGCTCTCTACGCTTTTAGAGGGGATGTCTATCAGAGTCTAAACGCAGACACCCTTCAGTTGCCCGAACTCGAATACGCCCAAGAACATTTGCGGCTGTTGAGTGGACTCTACGGAGTCTTGCGCCCGATGGATCAGATAATGGCCTACCGTTTAGAAATGGGAACCCGCCTTAAAAATCCAGGGGGAGAAAACCTCTACGATTGGTGGGGAGACTCGGTGACCCACCTGCTCAACAAAGATTTGAAAAAGCACACGGATCCAACCGTAATTAATCTAGCCAGTGCCGAATACAGCAAGGTCGTTAAACCCGAAAATCTGGCGGGAGAATGGATTCAGGTCGACTTTAAGGAAGAAAAAAGCGGACAATACAAGATTGTTGGCCTTTTCGCCAAACGAGCCCGCGGGCTAATGGCCCGGTGGATTTGCGATCACAAACCGCAAAATGCCCAGGCTCTACAGAAGTTTAATGAAAGTGGTTATCAATACCGAGCAAGTCTCAGCAATGCAAACCACTACGTTTTTACAAGGAGTTCTTCATGAAATACGATTTGTGTGTGATCGGTGGCGGCCCCGCTGGATTTGCGGGGGCGATGCGCGCGGTCGACCTAGGCAAAAAAGTGCTGATTGTCGAAAAAGATCAAATCGGAGGAGCGGGGGTCAAGTGGGGGGCCCTGAGTTCAAAGTGCATGTGGGAGCTCTCTAAAGATTATGCCGGCGCGGCGCGGGTCAGTCGAGGTTATCGCGCTTCGGGGTTGCAAGTGGATGTCACCAAGGTGCTGCAAACCGTTGACGAAGCCGTCAAACAAAAACAATATCAAATGCTAAGTCAAATCGAGTCTTATGCCCCCGATAGACGATCAACTGAGCCCGGCTCTTTAGAGCTTCTCTATGGAAATGCCCAATTTATCGACAATCACAGCGTTGAAGTCACCTCATCAGATGGTGCCACACAAGTCGTTGAAGCCGAAAACTTTCTCATTGCCACTGGGAGCCGCCCTCGCGAATTCCCCGGAATGCCGACGGATGGCAAGGTCATTCACAACTCTTCTACCATTTTAGGATTAAAAGAATTCCCCAAACGCATTCTCATTGTTGGCGCGGGCATCATCGGGTGTGAATACGCCACCATCTTTTCAAATTTCAAACAGAGCAAGGTCTTTTTGCTCGATCATGCCGAACGCATTTTACCCTTTGAAGACGAAGACATTGCCAACTTCATCGACAAAAATCTAAGCAATAATGGCGTGAGAATTTTTCATAAAGGCAAACTCAAAGAGGTGCGTCAGTTTCTCGACAACTCTGAAGCTGTTATTGAGTTTGCCGAAGGGCACACCCGCGTCATTGATGTCGATGTTGTTTTGATTTGCATCGGTCGTATCCCCAACACCGACCATCTCAATCTCAAATCCCTAGATATTGAAACCGATAGTCGAGGACACATCCCTGGCGAGTACAATGCCAAAGCCAAAGAGAATGTTTATATCGCTGGAGATATCACTCAAAGCCCTGGTTTGGTCAATATTGCCGAAATGGAGGCCCGCCAAGCCGTCGAAAAAATGTACAACTCTGAAGGAATGCCCCACCTCTACCAAAACTTTTCGACCATCATGTTTTTTAAACCCGAGGTCGCCGCCATCGGGCTCAACGAAAAGCAATGTCGCGAAAAAAATATTCCCTACAAAGTCGCATTTTACTCAAACGCCTTGGTTAACCGCTCTATCTCTATGCGCGCCCTTGAGGGTTTTGTAAAGATTCTCGCCCACGCTGATACGGGAAAGGTTATTGGCATGCGAGCCGCCGGTCCACAAGCTTCATCTCTGGTCATGGTCATCACAATGATTATGGATCGAGAATCTAATGCCGAAGAACTATTGCGCACGGTGCACCCTCACCCCTCAATGACCGAGGGAATTCAAGAGTGTTTGCGCCTTTTAGTCGGGCAATCAATCTATAAGCCTTGGGTTTTTCCCGAGTATATTCAACTGAGAGAGTGGCGACCCGAGTAACGGGTCAGCGCTCTCCGGCGATAAAACTCAGTTCGCTGAAGGCCGGCATTCCCCCTCGAGTTTCATTGAAAAATCGAATTTCATCTGCAGAATCTAGCATTCCCAAAGTATATAAGACGGGCACAAAGTGCTCTGGGGTCGGAGAAGCCAGCTTTCCTTTGGGATGAGAGGTCCCATACTCTAACAAAGAGTTAAATTGTTTTTTTAAGATTTCAGTTTTTATCCACTCTTCATACTCTGCTTCCCAGCCGTATGCACTAAAATCTCTGGCTTGAAACTTTCGCATCGCCAATTGCAAGTTATGGATCAGCGATCCACTTCCAATAACCAGTATGCCTTCATCTCTGAGCTCTTTCAACCTTTCGCCGATAGAAAAATGCTGTGCCGGACTCGCCTGCATATCTAAACTCAATTGGAAAACTGGCATATCTCCATCAGGAAATAAATGCATCAACACTGGCCAAGAGCCGTGATCAAGCCCCCATTCTTCAGTGGCAGTTATATACGAATGTTTCTCAGACAATGACTTTGCAATATCAGGAGCCCCCTTCGCTGAATAATAAACTTGATAATATTCATCAGGAAAACCGTAGTAATCAAAGATTTGTTTTTGTTCTCTTGAGCATTGCACAAAAGTTCCACGAGTGTTCCAATGGGCAGACACCACCAAAGTCGCTTTAATCGGATAGTTTTCTCTCAGGGATTTTCCCAGCTCGTAAAGACTCTGCCAATAGGGTCGCTCTTTGCGATTCAAAGGAATGTCCATTGGATTGCCGTGTGAGGTAAACAACACCGGCAATCGACTTCTCTCTTGTTTAGGGTCTATTAAAAAAGAATCGGTGACATCCATATGAATCTCCAAAAAATACGTGTTTAAACTAACATATAGAGGAAGGATTGAGAAGAGACTAGAAAATTATTCAAAAACACTAAAACAAACTTCGCAATCGCTTATTCATTTACAAATAAAGACTAGTTTAGAAAAACACGAAAAGCATTTTACCCTAAAATGAGGAGACCCTATGAAAGGTGTATTTTTTATTGGCATTCTATTAGCGCTGCTAATTGCGGGTTATTTGACTTATCAACGCATAGAGAATCCCAAGGGAGCCGAAGAAAGCAAAGATCTCTTGGATATGCCTAATATGGCTAAAGAAAAAGCTGAAAAATGGATGGAAAAGACCCAAGAACGCTATGACGAAGCCATGGATGAAGCTCAGTAAATTGAAGGAACTCGTCTTTACTCGTTAAACATTTTCTGATAAATGTCTTTCGTTTAACCATGTTAAAACGGACATTGATTAAAATGCATACGCGCTTTAATCAATGTGCCCTTCGGTAATGATTCCGCCGCCGAGCACGCGCTCGCCCGCATAGAACACTGCCGACTGGCCAGGTGCAATGCCCATGGCTTCATCTTCTAAAAAGACGCGAGCGCCGCTATCATCCATTTTTTCAAGACGACAGGAGATTGGGCGACTGCGATATCGAATCTGCACCTCTATTTGAGGTTCCTCTTCGGGCGAAAACCAATTGAGTTTTTCAACTTCAAAGTAATTGCCACCCAGTTGCTCAGGGCGGCCTAAAATCAGGGTATTGGTCGCTCGGTCGAGCTTTTTTACAAAAACGCGTTCGCCCGTGGCCACACCTAAACCTCGACGTTGACCTACTGTGTAAAACGGTAAACCTTCGTGTTGACCCACTTTTTTACCTTCAGTATCAAGAATGGCACCCGGCTTAAAACGATCGCCTTTTTTCTCTGCACGCTCTCTTAAAAAGCGATCTTTATCCCCATCGGGGATAAAGCAAATATCCATTGATTCTTTTTTGTCTGCCGTGCGAAGCCCTGCCATTCGAGCAATCTCACGCACCTTTACTTTATCAATTCCCGTAACTGGAAAGATGGTGTGTTGCAAAATTTCAGGGGGAATCCCCCAAAGAAAATAGCTTTGATCTTTGTTGCGGTCTTCACCACGACGAATATAAACGCGCTCGTTGTGAATTAAAGTCTCAGCATAGTGGCCCGTGGCCAAGTGAGAAGCTCCAATGCTGCGCACCTTATTCCACAAAGCATCCCATTTTACAAAACTATTGCAATTGACACAGGGATTGGGGGTTCGATTTTGCATATAAGCTTGATAGAAAGGGTCGATAACGCGCTCTTCAAAGTCATTAATCATATCGAGGGTATAATGGGGAATTCCAATGTGATCGCATACTCGACGAGCGTCCATTGAAGAATCAAGAGTGCAGCAGGTCTTATCATTGAGAGCGCCCGATTTTCCCGCATCCCACAATTTCATAGTAACTCCAACGACCTGATAACCCGCTTCTTTTAGTAGGTAAGCAGCAACCGAAGAGTCTACCCCCCCCGACATAGCCACTGCAATTAGCCCTGGTTTGCCCTCAATATGAAACTTAACGTTCTCACTCATTTAAAACCTATTGTTACAATTTCTTAGCACAACACCGAAAGCCCACTTGAATGGCTCGATAAAGAGCGTCTTTTTTTACTTCTGTAGAAAGCACATAAGTCTGTAGAGTATCTAAAACGCGGTAGTCGTACCCTCTGCGAATCGACTCAAGATAAGCGGGATTTTCTTGAATTCGAGCGACGTTAATCGTATCGTATCCCAACACTTGCTCACCTTCAGAAACAGAAAATACAATGTGGCGATCGACATAATCAGAAGATTCAAAAACCCTTGAACGCTGTTCGACCAGATAGTTGGTGTCAGAGCTAAATACCACCAGACCATTCAATAAAACCACCAGAGTATCATAATTTTCCGAGGGGTGATAAACCCCTATTTTATCTCTTTCGTGGGCGCCCACAGATTTAGATAAACAGCGAGCGTAATCGGCGAGCACCGATACCGCTTCTCCGCGAGGAGCGAGATAAGAAGCCCCTTTAATAACAAAAGAATCTTGTAACGTTTGCCCCATAGAATCAACTGCGCGAACCCATTCTTGCATATTCCCAGGCAGATTGCGCACGCCATAGGTATTTACACACTCGGGATTTAACCAATTGCTTTCAGAGTTTCCAAGTCCGCATTTTTGAAAGAGAACATTCTCAAGATCGTCACCAGCCCATACCCCATGCGTTAGAGAATCAGGAGCACTCAAACAACTGGTTTCCCATTCTAATTGAGAACATAGACCCACTTCATAACCTGAGATAGACTGCGCCTCACATAATTGCACCGCTTGATCCCCTCTGAGATTTCCCACAAATCCCGCTGAATCTCTGTATTCGAGAATACTGATGCAAACACCGCCTTGGGGAGCAAAACCTTCAGGACATTCTCCTTTCAACGGCCCAATCAACAGTGTGTCTTGGGCTTGACTGTAGTGACCTGAAGAATCAATGGCATAGATCGAGACATCGTAGTTGCGATGAGAAAAAAGACTGTGCAGTGTATCTAATAAACTGTCACCGATATCTGACTGCAGAAGAGTTCGACGATAAGTTAACGTATCGCGCAAAGAACCACTCGTGTCATAAGCCACTACTTCAAAGGCCACTGGCAAATTATAGACCGAGGATTCAAAACTCACCTGAGGCCAATGCACCACAACCCCTGCTGAATTTAACCAACTAAAACGAGCCATAGACTTAAGTATTGGAGCATTTTGGGTTGTCGTTAAAATCGAATCCGTAAGGCGGTTAACAGGAATCCCCTCACTAAATTCTCGATTACCCAAAGCATCGATCACCTCAAAACTAATCACATAAGTTTGCAAAGGGCTTAAGCCTTTGAGTGTTACATGTCTCAAGCCTTCTGTGTTATCTTCCCAAAAAACAATCGAATTGAGGGAGTCAACCGAAAGGTCAATCAAATCTCCTTGTACCAAAGTATCGCCTACGCTTTTAGCGGGAAAGGCTTTGTTCAGTAGCACGTCGCCGTGATCAAAGGTCGCCGACAAACTCAAAATTTTTCCGGGATTCGGGTCTGTCGCTCGAACTCTCACTTCATAACCCGCCAAATTTCCCGCTCTCTCTAAGG
>JBNKYI010000070.1:0-9497 GCA_050300815.1 Fibrobacterales bacterium | reverse complement strand
CCCGATTTAAAAGCGAGATTCACTCGCGAATTCTCAGACTCCTTAAGTTCTCTTTTTAAATCCCTCCCTCTCTCGACCCAACGGGTGCAAAAATGGGGCGACTCGATTCGCGCCGACCGTCTAGATTCCTTGCAATTTATCCACCTGGCCTTTGATCATTTTTCTGTTGAAAAAGCAGTTGAGGTTTGGGTAAAACCCACCGCTTACTCTGAAGAACGCTGGATTTGGCTACCCGTAGCTGGTGAACAGATTTGGATTAACGAGATAGAAGTTAAGGTTCACGCTAAAAATGATTCTTTGATCACCGCCGAGCATTTTGCAGACACCACTATAGTCACCGACTGGTATTGTGGCCTATGGGAATGCCAAATGCGGCCTTTGCCCGCAAGCGAACAGCATAAAAATCAGCAACTTGCATTACGGCGATTATTAGACATCGCAGTCAGAAAACTCAAGAATGCCGCCCCTATCGAAAATTAATTAAAAAGCCCCCATCACTTGATGAGGGCTTTTGAGTTGTAGAAAATGCACAATATCTACAGATCTAAGGGCAATTTCACTGTCGCGAGATAATCTGAAGATGAAACCAAGTCGTGCTCTTTAGAGCCCGTAATACTTGGAAAAACAACACTGGGGTCAGAATCCATTGAACACGCATTAACGGGGATATAGTGGATATGAGAAATCGTGGGCACCCAAACTCCGGCCGACAATTTCATTTGTTGACTTTGAGTCAGTTCTTTGCCCTCTCTCTGATTTCCCGGGCCCGCCCAGTTACAAATCATTCGATCTATTGTTAACAAATCTTTGATATCTGTCATCGTCTCATTCTCGTGAGGAGTATAGCCAAACCAAGCTTGACCTGCATCTGCCGCCGTATTCGCATTAAAAACCCGCAGAAAACCATCGCCCGATCCCGCTTGCCATCCATAAGTCATCGCCACCTCATCTTTGCCTTGGCTGGCCCATAGCAAGTTGAGATCATCAGTCCAATCCGAAGAACTAATTTTTAGTTCTCCATCTGCGGCAAAGGGATTTTCGAACAGAGCATCGACATCGGGTGACGCATCAGGAGAAGGACCCGCCCCGCGCAACGAGTAACCCGCATTGGCCATACGGTAGGTCAAACGTCCATCTTTGCGTTCATAGAGAATTGAAATCGCTCGTTTGTTCGGTCGGTCTTCAGGAGACATTTTGATCTGCAACAAACCACTGCGTGTCGTCGGGTCGTGCTCCACTTTAATCCAAGCGCCAACCTTTCCCAAATCGCCCTCAAACTCCGTTACAAATTTCCCGGCAACTTGTTGTATCTTCGCAGTTTTTACCCCATACCCCGAAGCCGCTTTGAACTTTTCTGTCAAATCCAACGTCTCGTTACTGGGGATCGTATCTCCATAAAATCCAGCGGCACACACCATGGCCGCTAAGCTACCCACCGCCAAATCTGTATAATAGGCGGCGTTAGCGGTTAGCTGATTCACCTTGGCTGCAGCACAGGCTTCATTGCCTTCTTTTTCTGTCCAAATCCCTAAATCATAAGGAGGCAACTGACAGTCACTGCCCGTACAATCCCCTGGACCTGTGGGGCCATTTTGTGTGGGACGGTCGGGGTGTTCGGCCCCCTTATAAGCTAATGCTGGCCCGTAGCACTCAGGATTGTTTCTATCAGGGTGCTTTGCAGGAATTGCCTTCAAACAATGCCGAATTCCTTTTAAAGAACTCTCTACCCCTGTGCCCGGTGCAAAAACCTGATTGACCAAAGATATTTTTTCTCCGTAGTCTTCTCCTTCGGTCGCGAGATTCGAAGCGACCCAAAGCGAATCAGGAATCGCTTTTTTTAACTCTGAGATGGCTTCTTCGCGCAGGGCCGGATCTTCGAGCAAACCCTCGGCATTGCGCGCCGCATCCTTAAGCTGTGTATTTAAATCTGCCGCCGCTTCTTCTGCCTTTTTTTTGGCTTCGTCAAACAAGCAACTGCTTACCAGCAGAGCTGTTCCTAAAATGATCAGTTTTTTTAACAAACTGTCCTCCTTATTTCCCGTGGTTTAATGGCTATAGTATTTCACCAAATTTCGAGGAAAGATGCAAGGGGGGAATGAAAACGTGATATTTTAGTAGAATAAAAAAGAGGCTCTCTCTTAAAGAAAGAGCCTCTGCTCCAACAGGGAAAACCCCAGGGATAGGTATCCCCGTTGGAATTTGGGGGGAGGATTCTCATTGCGCTTATTTAAAAGCGCATTTAAACAAACTACAGATTGAGGTTGCGCAAAAAGGCGGGCACCTCATAATCCTGTTCATCGTTTGATGTATACTCATTGGCCTGAGTTCGGCTAGCGGGTTTAGCCACCGAGGGATAAACATCACCTTCGATATGATTTTGCAAGTATTCAGAAGTTTGACGAGGAGAAGTAAAAACTTGCTCTTCAAACTCTTCTGCACTCACTCTGGCCGTTCGTTGATAGGCAGGAACGCTTAGCGCTTCTTCTCGTTGACGCACTTGCTCAAGAGGCTCTGTTTTTTCAAAATTCTCAGGAGCCGAGCTCAAGACTTCGACATTTACCCTAGGCTGCTCAAAAGCTGGAGTGCTCGGAGTCGGAGACTGAATGACGGGAGTTTGCAATGTTGCAGCATTCTCTACCGTCGCAGCTGGCTCTTGTATTTTAGGCTGATAAGCTTCGGGAATTTCAAGTATGGGTTCTGCTTTTTTCTCGCCAAAACCTGTGGCAATCACCGTGATACTCATCCCTGGGCCCATGTCATTTTTTTCACTGACCCCAAAAATGATATTAGGAGAATTTTCTTCACCCACAGCTTCGTAAATAAAACTCATCGCATCGTTCATTTCGTGAATCCCCAAATCTCCACCTGCGCAGATGTGAACCAAAATCCCCGATGCACCCGCGATATCAATATCGTCGAGTAGAGGAGATTTAATGGCCTTTTGCGCAGCCTCAACGGCGCGGTTATCCCCTTCGGCATAACCGGTTCCCATGAGCGCCTGACCGCCTGCTTGCATAATGGCTTTCACGTC
Organism: Fibrobacterales bacterium; assembly: GCA_050300815.1. Lineage (GTDB taxonomy): Bacteria > Fibrobacterota > Fibrobacteria > Fibrobacterales > CAWVXU01 > JBNKYI01. The sequence continues at coordinate 6,466 of JBNKYI010000070.1, read as the reverse complement.
AGCAAAGTCGACTTGAATTTCACCGTGATTCAAAATGATGTCTGAAATTCCGCGCACGGCATTGGTCAACACCCCGTCACAAAAAGCAAACGCTTCTTTAAAACTCATTTTTTTATCGGCAATTCCCAGAATTTTTTCATTGGCTATTGTGATCAAGGTATCGATATTGCGATTGATTCCTTCGATTCCCGAGCTTGAATTGCGATTGCGAACAGGTCCTTCAAAAGGAAAGGGACGTGTGACCACTGCAACGCTTAAAATGCCGAGTTCTTTGCAAATTTCAGCCACAACAGGAGCTGCACCTGTACCGGTTCCTCCACCCATTCCCGCAGTGATAAACACCATATCTGCGCCAGCCAAAGCCGCTTCAACTTCAGTGCGATCTTCGCGAATCGCCTCAAGAGCTCGATTAGGATTTGCCCCCGCACCTAATCCCTTTGTCGTGCTTTTGCCAATGTGAATTTTTACGTCGGCTTTGCTGTGCTCTAAGGCTTGAGCATCGGTGTTTATAGCGATAAATTCTACGCCTTCAAAGCCCGAATCGACCATGCGATTCACCGCATTGCCGCCAGCCCCACCGACGCCTATAACCTTTATCTTTGCTGTTCTGTCGTCTACTAATTCCATCTGCATATGTTCTCCCTGGTTGATGGTTAGATGTAGTTTTTAAGTGACTTAAAAATGTTTTTTAGTGTTTCGGTAAAACCTTCTCCACTCGATTTACTTTTCTTAGATAACTGCAAGCTGCGCACCTGCTCAGCCCCATACATGATCAGTCCTACGCCCGTAGCATGTTGAGGGGATTTGATCGCTTCTGTAATTCCTCCCAGCGACCTCGGATAACCAATGCGCACAGGCATTTCAAAAATTTCTTCTGCAAGTTGCTGGATTCCATCCGTTAAAGCACCGCCTCCCGTTAAGACAATTCCAGCACCGAGTTTTCCTGCTAAACGCGTCTTGCGAATTTCGCCGTTGACCATTTGCAAAATTTCTCTCAATCGCGATTCAATGATCGTCGCCAAAAAATTTTTGGGAACTTCTTTGTCTTCGCGACCGCCCACACCGGGCACAGGAACTTTCTCATCTCCCCAACAATTGCAACGACAGGTGCCATGTTTGCGTTTAATCTCTTCTGCCTTATCTACAGGAGTTCGAATACCAATCGCCAAATCAGCGGTTACATTCGTACCACCGAAATCAATACTTGAGGTATGGCGAATACTGTCTTCGACGAAGATTGCCAAATCGGTGGTTCCTCCGCCCATGTCGACCACTGCAACACCGAGTTCTCTTTCGTCATCATCTAACACCGCATAACTTGATGCCAATGGTTCGAGAACAATCGCATTCACTTGCAATCCCGCCTTTTCAACCGAACGATAAATATTTTGTTCACTCGTCGTTGCCGCAGTCACAATATGTACATTGCATTCGAGCTTTACTCCGCTCATGCCGATGGGATCTTTAATTCCCGTCTGGTCATCAACAACAAAATCTTTAGGAATTACATGAATAATTTCTCGGTCTGAAGGAATATTTATCGTTTTGGCTTGTTCAATGACTTTATCTACATCCAAGAGACCGATTTCATTATTTGGTCTTGAAATAGCGATCATCCCCTTGCTGTCAATTGACCGAATGTGACGACCGGCAATTCCAACAAAGACCTCTTTGACATCGATACCCGACATCAATTCTGCTTCTTCAATGGCCTTGTTGATACTCGCTACCGTTTTATCTATATTCACAACAACACCTTTGCGTAGGCCATCGCTCACATGGGTTCCCATTCCCACCACTTTGACCTCATTTTCGTTGACCTCGGCAATGACAACACCTATTTTGGTCGTTCCTATATCCAATCCGACAATGGTTTGCGATTCCATTATTTTTCATCCTTTGATGCATAAATAAATCCGGCAAAACGCGCATCTAATCGATGAGCATGCACCACTTCAGCCGGAAATTTTTTGACAAATTTTTCCACAGTTTTCAAATGTTCCTCAGGTTGACGATCAATCCTCAACAAAATTCTTGGAACAATTCCTTCGAGAACAACATCCATATCATTATCAACGAGATAAACTTCACTCAATCTCTGATAGGTTTCAGGCAAGTCTATTTCTAGCTTCACCAAAAACTTCGCTAACTCGTCAAGACGCATTTGATGACCCATATGTACCACTGGAATTTTATATAAAGGACCTTGCCAAGGTTTTAATTTGCCCTCACTATTCAATTCCATCCATTGATCATTTAGGTAAAGCGCCGCAACTACACGCACTTCATTAACTTGTTCATAGCTCCACTCGCTCCACAACTGATCTGCAAGTGAGGCCCATTCTACTTTGTATTTATTTTTTTCAGCCTTGTAATTTTGCATCCATTGGCTGCGATTAATGCCATAACCTAATATCGCACTTGAAGCCACGAGCAAGCAAATTACAAGTATCCATTTCCAATAACCGCTCATTTTCTTAAGCGTATCGCCGCGTTTAACTTTATTGCGTTGACGTTGCGATTCTATATTCAAACGAGCATTTGCTCCAATGCGCTTAGCCATCCACGCCTCCATTTAATGAAGACTCGGCCTCTAAAAGCTCAACCAACTTAAGTCCTTGTCGATAGATAGGACCCGCTCCAATAGTGAATACTGCAACTTCTTGTTTCGCCCCATTTTCAGAAAGTCGATCAGACAAATAATCAGATAGATGATCAAATATCTTTTGTGGAATTTCATCGACATTCTCAATGACTGTCACTTGATGATGCCCTAGACTGCGTGTGCGCTCAGCGATCAATTGGCTATTCACCCCTTCAAGAGGTTCTTCTCGAGCACCGTAAATAGGGGCTAAGATCAACTCATCTGAATTTAAGAAAGCAGACGCAAATGACTTGTAATGATCTCGCGTACGCGTATAAAGATGAGGTTGAAAGATCACAATTATTTTACAATGCGCAAAACGCGCACGTGCGCCCTCTAAAGTTGCAGCGACTTCGGTAGGGTGATGTGCATAATCATCAATCACCCAAACGCCCTTGCGCGCAAAGTGACCTAACACTTCAAATCGTCGTTTCACGCCACTAAAACTCGCGAGAGCCTTAGCGATCACATCAAAAGAAATGTTTTCTTCTGATGCAATGGCAACTGCCGCTAACGCATTGCAAACATTGTGTTTGCCGACGAGGTTCATTTTGAATTCTCCCAAAATGCCTTCTCGACCTGCAACCGTTACCATTGAACCTTCGGGAAAGGCTTCATATTTTTCAACTCGATAATCTGCTTGCCGAGCAAAGCCATAACTCACTACTGGTTTTTTAATTGAAGCCAGCACATCTCTCACGCCCTCATCATCCACACAGGCAATTACCTGACCGTAAAAGGGAATTTTATTGGCAAATTGAACGAAGGCTTTTTTTATATCATCCAAGTCGTCATAACAGTCAAGGTGATCTGCTTCGATATTGGTAATAACAGCCATACTAGGAACCATTTCTAAAAATGATTTGTCGTATTCATCAGCCTCTGCAATCAACGCCGAACCTTCACCGTGTACCGCACCCGTTCCCATACTCTTAACGATCCCCCCCACGATAATCGTAGGAGCCAAGCCCGCTTCTTTCCAAATATGCCCAATCAAAGAGGTTGTCGTCGTTTTACCATGAGTGCCCGCTACGGCTAAGGTGTAGCGCAAACGCATCAATTCGCCCAACATTTCTGCGCGGCGAATCACTGGCGTTCCCAATTCTTTTGCCCGAATCAACTCAGGATTATCCATTTTGACTGCCGAAGAATACACCACTAAGTCTGTATTCTCAACATTTTCAGCAAGGTGCTCATGAACAACCTTAATACCTAAATTTTTAAGGTATTCAATAACGGGCCCTCGACCATAATCCGATCCCGAGATTTCGAATCCACTTAGATGCAAAATCTCGGCAATACCGCTCATTCCTGCGCCACCGATGCCCACAAAATGCAATCTTTTTATTCGAGAAGAAGGAAGCATCAGTTCTCCTCTCTTGCCAAAATGTGTTGAACAATTTCTTCAGCGGCATTGGGCTTAGATAAATTTGCGCTGGCTCTGTCTAAATTTTCTCGCATCTCTTTTGACTCTAACAACTGGCTAACCAGTGAATTAAAAGTACTTTCGCTCTCAAGCTCAACTAAAGCGGCACCCATTTTTTGTAAAGAGCGTGCATTCATTTCTTGATGATTTTCAGCGGCATAGGGGAAGGGAACAAACAAAGCCCCCTTGCCCAACAAATTCAATTCAGCAATCGTACTTGCTCCAGCCCGACTGACAATGACATCAGCGTATTTCATATAACTGTAAATACCCTGAATAAATGTTTTAATTTGCACATCCTCGCGAGCACCATATACGCTCTGATATTTTTCAAAATCCACTTTTCCCGTTTGCCAAACAAGCAGACAATCTTTGGGTTTTTCGCTTAACCAAGCTTCTATTTTCAGATTAATTCCACGAGCCCCTTGCGACCCGCCCAACACCAAAAGAACTTTTGAAAAACCATTATATTCTTCGGGCTTATTCAAATTTTGTTCAGGAACATTTCTAACTGGATTTCCACTGACCACACACTCCGTCGCACTAAACCATTTTTTGCAATCCTCTGCAGGGACAAAAGCCGCTTTAGCCCATTTGCCCGCAATTTTATTAGCGATACCCGCATAGACGTTTTGCTCTTGCAAATAGCAAGGAATCTTTTTCAAACGCGCCGCAGTCAGGTAAGGCAAAGTAACATACCCTCCTGTGGCAATCACACTCTCAATTTGGTGATCTTTCAATATTTTCTTTGCCTGTAACAACGACTTTAACAAACGGTAGGGCAACGTCACATTTTCAAGAAATTTTCCTCGACGCAAGGGATAAGCATCTATGCCGTGATAAGAATATTCACTCGCAAGTAAATCTTTCTCCATTCCCTCTTTGCGCCCTCCGAATTCCACCTGAATTTCGGGTCGCAAACTCTTTAGTTTTTCTGCTAAAGCCACTGCGGGATAAATATGCCCCCCTGTTCCACCGCAGGCAAACAATACTTTTTTCATTCAACACCTCCGTTTGATATTTTAACGGAGCTCATCGCATAATTTTCCCGCCGAGAAAGTCCCAGCAAAATACCCATCGCAAATAAATTCATGATTAAACTCGACCCTCCATAAGAAATCAACGGAAGAGGTTGACCCGTTGGGGGCAATAATGCAATGCAAACACCAATGTGTAAAAAAACGTTAAATGTGACCGAAAGAGTGAGTCCTAAAGCCACCAAACTCTCAAATGTATCCCGTTTAGACATCGACACATTTATCCCACGATAAATCAATATTCCAAAAAAACTCAGCACGAGTGTTGTTCCCACCAGCCCTAATTCTTCGCCAATCATCGCATAAATCATGTCGGTAAAAGGCATGGGCAGATACCCCAATTTTTGTGTACCCGCACCTAGACCCGTGCCCACCATTCCACCGTTGCCTAAACTGATCAAACTTTGCATTTGTTGATAAGAGCTCGCCGCATTTTCTTCAGGGTTTAAAAAAGAAAGGACTCTTTTTAGTCGATAGGCTTGTGAAATAGCTAAAACACCCATAAAAGGCAGACCCGCTGTCATCAGCATTCCCATATGTTTTACTTTTGCTCCCGCTGCAAAAATCAAGACGAGACTGATCCCCGCAATGATCGAAGCCATCGAGTAATTGGGTTGGAGAATAATCAAGCCAAAAACCATTCCTAACAAAATCAGTGGTTTGAGAAAGCCTTGTTTAAAATCGTGCATCACAGGTTTAAGTTCTTCGAGTTTCAAAGAAATCATTAAGATGGTTGCAAATTTCGCCAGTTCAGAAGGTTGAAATTCAAAGCCCGCAATGCGCATCCAGCGTTTGGCTCCGTTCAAAGTGATTCCCATGTGAGTCACCAACAATAAAACCAACAGAATGAGGCAACCTATAAAAAATGGACGCGTTATTTTGCGCAGCCATTCAACGGGCATAGCCATTCCCAACGCCATAACAAAGAAACCCAGCGCTACTTTTTTGATATGAGCAACCACGTAAGTATTGGCTGCCAGCCCTCTGCTTTCAGCAAAAGGACCACTTGAACTGTAAATCACAACAACCCCAAAGCCCACGAGCATCAAGATCGAAATAAACAGCAAAGGATCATACTTAAAAGTCTTTAGCAAAGAGACACCTCTAATTCAAATTTCCTAGACATAACTCCCGACAGGGTCTCTGCCATATACATACAGGGAAATAGGCAAACTCGTGATGGATTTTCGGCAACGATATACACGGTATCTACAGCGTCTTTCACATTAGCAACTCGCAATGGTTGCAAGGTTTTTTCGTATTCCGCTCCGAAAAAGATATTTTTAGCTAAAATTTAAATATTGCAGAATGAAACCATATATCCTACAGGAAGTAAATTGGGGAATTGTAAAAGATCGA
>JBNKYI010000069.1:0-9501 GCA_050300815.1 Fibrobacterales bacterium | reverse complement strand
TATTCAAAAATTGGTTTCCTTTATCCATAAGGGAGAAATTCGACCTCTTGATCCCATTCATTTGTTTTTGAACATCATGAGTATGTGTCAGGGATCTTTTTTAATGCGGCCTTTGCTCGAAAACTCGAACGTGCCGATGATGCCCAAAATTGATCGCAAATTTTATGAACAAAGATGTGAGTCCATCGCAGAAATGGTGTGCTATGGAATTCTCACTCAACAGGAGAAAAAATGAAAATGTTAAAACTATTAACTCTAGGTTGGATCGCCATACTTTGGGCAGGTCCTGTCGAAGAAGGCACCTCTATCGCAAAAAAAGCCGATGGATTGACTCGAGGTTACGGCAATGAAAAATATGAATCCACAATGATTTTGATTGATGCTCAAGGGCGTACCGTCGAGCGCCATATGATTTCTCTAAACCTTGAAAGGGCTGATCAAGAAGACTATTCCATTATTCAATTCCTCAACCCCGCAGATGTAAGAGGAACCGGGCTTTTAACTCATCAAAATCCCAAGGGGGATGATCAGCAGTGGCTCTATCTCCCCGAACTTCGTCGCGTAAAGAAAATTTCTTCTTCAAATAAGTCAGGGGCATTTATGGGATCTGAGTTTTCTTACGAAGATATTTCTGCCAATTCCTTTGCCAAATGGAATTACAAGTTGTTAGAGTCTAATCAAATTGATGGAGAAGATTGTTGGATTATCGAAAGAATTCCCAACTACAAGAATTCAGGATATTCTAAAACAAAAATATTTGTCCGTAAAAAAGACAATCTAGTCATTCGCACCGAGTTTTTTGATCGCAAAGGTCTGCTTCTCAAAATTCAAACCATCGGAAAATTCACCAAGGTCGGCAAAGCCATGCGTTTTGGAGAAATCACCATGGAAAATTTGCAGACTGGCAAAAAAAGTTTGCTAAAAATTGGCAAACGTCAACAAGATGACAAAATCAAAGAGTCTGACTTCAACCAAAGAACACTTAAGCGCCCTTTGCGCATGTAGGTTAATCCATGAAGAAGATTTTATTGTTAATCGCCGCAATAACCATTGCGGCGCAGGCCCAAACTGTAGATTTAGCTGAAGGTTTTTACCTGCAATACAAGACAGAATTTACCTCTTTCAATCAGTGGTATCCCCAATCTGCACTCTTTGCTGGTCAAGAAAACTACAGTTCATTCTTTAGCCTGAGTCCCGACCTCACCTTTCAGTCAGATTGGAATACCGATTTGCGCATTAAGCCGCGAATTTACTATGAAATCAATGACAATGATTTGAAATTTGAGCAAGGTCAGCTAAGAGGAATGAAGCGTACCCGCGCTTATTTCGAAGAACTTTATTTAGATCATTATTCCGATGATTACGAATGGCGCATCGGTTATCAAACTTGGGCCTTTAAAACCGTAGAATCTTATTCGCAAACCGATGTTGTCAATCAAGTTGATCCCCAAATTGATTTCTTTGATGCACCCAAATATGGCGAATTAGCGGCAAGAGTTCGCTGGATTCTCCCTACAGAATCTGAGCGAGTTCTCGAACTGACCTACTTGCCTTTTTTACAGCACACCCGTAGCCCCGTTTCTCCTTCTCGTTTTGATTTTTTTGCAGGGGTGCCGTTTAAACTTGCCGACAATCAAGAGACTCAACACAGCGAATCCCTCAACGAATGGTATCCGAGATTTTTACTGCGCTACTCTACCCTGTGGTTCGAATCTATGGATGTCAACTTTTTAGGTGTTTATGGATATGATCGATCACCCCATTTTGTTATTGCAAGTGACACAAACGGCATTCCATTAAGAGCCATTGCACGCTATGAAAACAGTGCACAGCTAGGGGCTAACTTTCAAGGAGCCTTTGGCCCTTGGCTGGTTAAAGGAGAGATTATGGCCCATCGCTACCTTCACTCTAAGGTTCCCGTCGCACAAAATGCAGAAACTCACTCCACTCTTGCAACGGCCGACTCAAAAATAGGAGTCGGCATTACTTCAGGAGTTGAATATACCCTCTACTCTCCTATTGTAGAGGGACACGATTTAGGAATCATTGCCGAAGGGATCTATCACACCGATACTCATCTCGACGCAAAAGAACAGATTCGATTCATTCCTTTTAAGAATCATCTGTTCACCGGATTGCGTTACGTCTTTAACACCCCTTCAGATCGCACTTTGCTTTTGGGAGGATTTCTTTCTATGAAAAACACGGAAGCCTTAGCCCAACTCGAATACGAAGAAAGACTCTGGCAAATTTTTAAGATCAAACTCAGGGGTGTTTTTTTATACGGCAGCGCAGACAGCCCACTGAAAAACTTTAAACGGGGGCGTCGACTCGACGCAGAAATAAGCTACAACTTTTAACAGGAAGACGAATCATGAAAAAATGGAATCAATGGACTGCTCATTTTGTAGTCAAATATCGCTGGTGGCTAATCATAGGCAACTTTGCCCTCTTTATCGCATTAATCATAGGGGGAATGAAACCCCGCGGTGAAGAGTTTAATGCACACGTTGCCTATATGGAACACATTCGACAAAATCCGCTTGATGTCGACTCGAATCACACGAATGCACCTCCTATTTTTAATCCCAGTTATAAAGTCTTTTTTGACAGCACCAACAGTGATTTAATCGCTTTTGATCAATTGCAAGAAATATTTAGCAGCGAAGATATGATCATTGCAGTTGTTAAATCCAAATCGGGAAATTTATTTACCAATCAAAATTTGCAGAGCCTGCGCAAGCTCACCGATAAGGCTTGGGAAATCCCTTATATTGCTCGGGTTAACAGTTTGGCCAACTTTAATTACACCACCGTCGAACGAGAATTCATTCCTGCTGAAGAGCGCATCGAAGGTGATGAAGAATATATCGACAACTTGTTGGTTGATGACTTTATCACTGGGCTTCCCTATTCAGATAGTCTGCTTGAGATGAAAAAAAGCCTCGCTCTCAACGACTCTCTAATGCCTAAATTTCTAATTAGCCCCAAAGGAGACGTCACTCAAATTTCATTAAGAGCCATTATCCCTGAAGCCTTTGCTAAGGGTTTTATGGAAGCGCGCAAAGGTATGGAAAAACTCAGCGCTGAGATCCAAGCAGAAAATCCCGACTTAGAAATTAAACTCGCCGGAACAGTCATTCTCAACACTTCTTTTGAAGAATTTGCTCAACACGACATGAAGACAATGATTCCCGTTATGTTTCTATTCATCATCATCGTTATGATCATTACTCTGCGTAGTTTCTGGGGGACTCTTCTACCTATGGGCCTTCTTTTAAGCTCGATTGTCTTTCCTATTCTGCTCTTTGTCGGGTTCTTTAAGATGTATCTCACCTCTGTGAGCATGAATGTCGTTCAAATTCTAGTCGCCGTCGCTATCGCCGATTCTATTCACATTATGGCGATCTATTATCGAGAACTGCGCAAAGGAAAATCTCGCCGCGAAGCGGTAACAACAACTATTGAAAAAAACTATCTCGCTTGCCTCATCACTTCGCTAACCACTGCGATCGGTTTCTTTTCACTTTTATTAATGGACATGCCCCCCTTTAGGCATCTCGGCCTTTTTGCAGGTTTCGGAACACTGTATGCTTTTTGGGCGTCACTCTACGTTCTTCCTGCGATGATGCTGGTACTTCCCGCATGGCCCGACCGCCTAGTTGAATCCATTTATCAAAAGACCTTGGGTCGATTTTTCAAATCCAGCGATACTCCCAAAGATCAACATCCCCTCTTTATTCGTCTTGAAAAGCTGATTATTAAGAAGTCTAATTTTTTGAGAATAGCCACTTTTATTACTCTCGCCCTCAGCGCCTATGGCGTAAGCTTGATGGTCATGGACAACAGCGCCATCAAGTATTTCAAAGAGGGAACGACCTTTAGAGAAGCAACTGAAGAAATCGAAAGAAGCATTATTGGAACCGTTCCCGTTGAATTTCTTTTTGATTCTAAAGAAGAAAATGGCATATACAATCCTCAATTCCTCTCTAAAATTGAAAAATTTCAGAATTACATCAGCCATCATCCCGAATTACATATCACTTATACATCGGCCATTACCGATGTGGTAAAACGCCTAAACAAGACAATGAACGGCGATCAAGATTCTGAATACCGAATCCCCACTAAAGATTCTGTCACCGCCGAGGGCGATACCTTATATGCCCGCCGATTGATTTCGCAATACCTTTTCTTATACCAGATGTCACTGCCCCGAGGTATGGATCTGACCAATCAAATATCAATCGACAATAGCAAAACTCGAGTCACCGCTTTTATGAGTTCGGTGGCCAGCTCAAAACAACTGAAAGCCGTCGAAGAACTCAATGCCTTTATACAAAGAGAAATGCCCGAAGTAGGAGCTGTTGGTGTCGGGGTTCCTGTTATGTTTGCTAAAATGTTTTTAACGGCCATTCCCGGCATGATGAAATCCCTCATTGTGTCATTAATACTGATCACCCTCTGTCTAATTTTCACCTTTAAGAGCATGAAATTTGGATTAATGTCAATGATTCCCAATATTTGGCCCGTACTGATTCTCTTTGGCATTGTCGGTTTCTCAGGATATATCGTCGACATGTCTGTCGCTGTGGTCGGAATGATTACCTTAGGCATCGCCGTTGACGACTCCGTTCATTTTATGGTCAAATACCTCAATTTTAGACGAAAAGGAATGACCCAAGGTGAAGCCATTCAAGAAACCTTTCATCAAACGGGCCCAGCTCTCTTTTTTACCAGTGTCATTTTGATCGCAGGATTTGGCGTCTTGATGTTATCAAATTTCGCTTTAAATGCCAATTTAGGGAAATTTTGCTCTGCAATTATCGCCTTGGCCTTATTTGCAGACTTCGTTTTGCTGCCCGCTTTCTTAATGCTATTTGATAGGGATAAAAATAAATCTCCATCTTAAAACAAACCTAACCCTATAACAAGAGCCGCTTACGCGGCTCTTGTGGTTTGGGATTGGGGCAACAGAATGATCTGTTCATTCAATTATACGGGGTATTTCTTCTCAATACCATCTTTTTCAACAGAATCATTCGCGAAACAGATAAATGGCCCCTTATTATGGGAATTTCGTAGGGATATTTTGCAAACTGGCTTAATTGATTGGTGCTGATTCTCCAAGCTCAGTCGATAAATACACGTTTATTTGAACAAAAAGGAAGCTCTACACTCCATTTGCGAATCAAAGGATAATAATGCTCTTGGTCCTTGCAATTTTTAGCACCAATCAATCAGGCCAGTTTGCAGAAAATGAATCTCTATTTTTTTTAAAATGTGCTCTGATTTTCCCCAGTTTTTGTGTTATTTTTTTCTCATCTGAATATACATTACGGCTATCGGTCCAACATGGAGCTATCAATGCTTAAACAAAACAAATACTTTCGCCCAGCCCTACTCCTCTCATCTGTCGTTTTCTTTCTCTCTGCTTGTGCAGGTGGCGCTCCAGAACAAGACACTTATGGAGATACTCAGGTCGAAGAGGTTCAGCCTGGCGCCGTAGAAGCCGCTCGTGATGAAGCGATGGCTCAAGAAGACGCCAACCACGAAACCCGTAAGAAAATTTTTGAAGCCAAAACGGAACTCGGTCTTCCTACTCAAGGCGACGACGAAGCGAGTCAATAATAAATTGAAATCAGTGTTTACAGCCGTCACAAAAGTGACGGCCTTTTTTTTCCCCCGGGAGCCCTTATATGATTGAAGAACGATTTTCACTAACAGACGAAGAAAAGGCCTATCTCACCCGAAATGGAGAAAGTACTTTTGAGCAGATCGAAGCATTGCACCACGTTCAGATCATCACTCGCAAACACGGCTTGATCATTCGAGGGGGAGATGCGGGTATTCTCGAAAGAGCCCAAAAATTCATGCGAAAAGTTCGCGATGCCATTCGCAAAGAAATCGACATCACTCCCTTTTACATTGATCAACTCTTTCAATCCCTCAACGAAAAAGGCGAAGAATCTCATATTGAAGATAGCTCTCCTATCTTGCGAAACCGCTTCGGGCAAGCCATTCAAGCCAAAACTCCTGGACAAGTAGAAATGGTTAAAGCAGTGCGCAACAACCCCATCGTATTTGTTGAAGGCCCTGCGGGAACAGGTAAAACATATCTCGCCGTATGCTTGGCAATTGCCGCCTTAGAAGAACGCCGTGTTGAGCGCATCAGTTTAGTTCGTCCCGCTGTAGAAGCGGGAGAAAATCTCGGCTTTCTTCCTGGAGATCTAAAAGAAAAGATTGCCCCTTACCTCCGTCCTCTTTACGACGCCATTAACGAACTCATTCCCAGAGAAAAAGTGCAGGCCTATCAAGAAAACAACGCCATTGAAGTTGCCCCTCTCGCTTATATGCGAGGACGTACGCTGAAAAAAGCTTTTGTTATTCTCGACGAAGCGCAAAATACCACCATACCTCAAATGAAAATGTTTCTAACTCGCATCGGCCCCCACTCGCGAGTCATTATCACTGGAGATAGCAGTCAAACCGATTTGCCTAATAAATTGCCCTCGGGCTTTTCACATGCCATGAAGACTCTTGAGGGCATTCCGGGAATATCCCATATCAAACTCTCGGCAACTGAAGTTTTGCGACATCCCCTTGTTTCCAAAATCATTCAAGCCTATGAAAGAGTGGGACTGTAATGAAGAAAAAGTGGGACTTCAAACACAGCCCCTTTCTGCTAAGACTTGTTCTATTGTGGGGGTTTTTGTTCCTCTTCTTTCCCTCTAAGTCTCCTGAAATTCAGTCGCAAATTCCCAGAGAAGGAGACGTTTTTCCTCATCTTCTTATCTCTCCGGTTACCTATGATATTCCAAAATCTCCTGAAAAACTAAACTCTGAAAAACAAGCCGCCCGCCAAAGAGTTCTTCCTGTTTTTGAATATGATGAAAAAGGAACGGCTTCGATAAAAAAAAGCCTAAGGGATTTCAAACGTTCCTTAAATGACTTTAAGTCTCTCAAAAATTTGTTAAAAGATTCAACCGAAACAGATTCTATTGCCATCTACAAAGAAAAGGCCGCAAAAATTTACGGAGAGATCAGTAAAAAAGTAAGTGGTAGTGCGATTGAAACACTAATTTCCAATCCAATTTTACTCACCAAAGGTTCTAAAATTTTAGATGCGACTCTCGACAAAGGCATTTCAGATTATCTAGTCGTTAACTCCCTTGATGAAATCGAGCAAATGAGACTAGACTACCAACTTAAAGATGTTCCCATATTGCGTACACCGCACAACGATGTTACACTCATCAAAGGCGACGAAGAAATTCGTCTGCGCAAAGAAGTTTTAAAACCTCTTGAGGCAAGACTCGAAGATGAACTCGAACAGATTAAAAATAAAGGAAATTTAGACCTGAGGCAGATGGGAGCACTCTACGAATTCATTTCTGCATTTGCGGCCCCTAATCTATTCTATCTAAAATCTGAAACCGAAAAAAGAAGAAACGAAGAAGAAAGACTCGTGCTCACGGCTAAGGGTAAAGTTTTTAAAGGCATGCAAATTATTGGTCCCGGTGAAATTGTCAGCAAAGAATCACTTGAAAAAATTCGAGCCCTTTATTTCGAAATCAACAAAGAAAAAAATACATTCCAAAAAACGCTCCCACTCATTGGGAGTGCCATCTACACTCTACTTATTTCGATCATCCTTCTCTTAGGAATGAATCATTTACATAAACTAGCCACTCATAGCCGACATATCTATTCAGCCTTATTCATCATTCCCATATTACAAGTTTTCCTATTCTACTCTAACGAATGGATAATATCTTACGCTCGAGAATTTCTTCCCCAATATAGTTACAACAACGCAGACCTTTCTCTTTTACATCCCTTTCTTGTCGGTCCTATCTTATCCGTTGTTCTCTACGACTTTAGAATTGCAATCCTTATCTCTTTATTTTCGTCTATTTACTATGGAGCCTTCAACGGGTTCGATCTATACTTTACGTCAGTCGCGCTTTTGACCTCTCTCACCTCTATTTATTTTCTAAAAGAGATTCGTTATCGCAGTGATTTACTTAAAGGTTGGCTAGTCAGCGCTCTGATTATGGGAATTATCGTCATGGCTGAAAACCTGATGAAACCCAATTTTACTATTCAGCAATTAGGGACAGAATGCCTCCTTTCTTTCATCAACTTGACTATCAGTTACTCAATGTGTGCACTCATGCTCATTCCTTTTTTAGAAAGAGCATTTAAAATCACAACAAACTTAAGACTGATCGAACTTTCTGATTTTAATCACCCCGCACTAAAGAGAATCAGCTTACTCACTCCCGGAACTTTTAATCACAGTCTAATGGTCGGCAATCTCGCAGAAAAAGCCGCTGAAGAGATTGAAGCCAATCCTTTGCTCGTTCGCGTTATGGCCTTATATCACGACATCGGAAAATCTTTACACCCTGAGTTTTTTACAGAAAACCAAAAGGCAGGCCCCTCTCCCCACAAAGAACTTCCCCCCGAAGAAAGTGCAAAAATCATTATCTCTCATGTCGAAGACGCTTATGCACTCGCTAAAGAATATCGCATTCCTCCAACGATCATCGCAGGTATTCCCGAACATCATGGAACGGGAACAATCCATTACTTCTACCATAAGGCAAAAGAATTGTATGGCGAAGGGGTCGACATTTCTGCATTTCAATACAAAGGACCCAAACCTCAAAGTAAAGAAACCGCTGTTCTTATGCTCGCTGACGCCATTGAAGCGACAACGCGTTCACTCAAAGAGCCCGATCCAGAAAACTTGAGAACGACTGTAAATCAAGTGATCAACTCAAGGCTTTTTGAAGGCGAGCTTAATGAATCGGGATTGAATCTAACGGATTTAAAGCGAATTGAAATTGGTTTTTTAAAGGCACTTGAAGGGATGTATCATACTCGGATTCGTTATCCAAAGGGAGCCTTTTTGTCAAGTCCACAACTTCAAAAAAACTAAGTTCTTAGAGTGAATAAAAATTTTAAAAAAAAACTTTTTTAACCCTTGAAACCCGATTTCCAAATTCTATAATTGCACCTGTTCTTGAGAGTGATCGAAGAAGACAAAGATGACCCCAAAAATTTTTAAAACAAAAAATTTGATTGTGATCTCAATTGGGATACTCATGGTCATCTTAGGTTTCTACCTCTTAGGCCGACCTCCTGTTGATGGGGTTCTCAGCCTGAATGTAGCTCCGATTATCTTGACTCTCGCTTTCGTCATAGTAATTCCTCTGGGGATTTTCATTGGCGGCAGAGAGTCAGAAGAATAAATTTAGGGCGATTAGCTCAGCTGGTCTAGAGCATCTGCCTTACAAGCAGAGGGTCGCAAGTTCAAATCTTGCATCGCCCACTAAGGAGTGGTGGCGCAATTGGTTAGCGCACTAGCCTGTCACGCTAGGGGTTGCGAGTTCAAGTCTCGTCCATTCCGCTTAAAGGGGCTGTCTCAAAAGTTTTGAGATAGCCCCTTTTTTTGTTTCCATAAATGATTTGATTCTCTATTGTTTAGATATG
>JBNKYI010000068.1:0-9529 GCA_050300815.1 Fibrobacterales bacterium | reverse complement strand
AAAAAGTTTTTGAAAGAGCGCTCTAAAAAGAGCGCGACTCGAATTAAAAAAGTGATACAATTAATTTCACTGTAATATAAAGGGGTAGCTCAGTGAGAAGAAATTGGCTAGAAGCTAAGAGGAGGTGTCATGTTTAAAAATCATGATATACACTTATGCACCAAAGCCAGTCGCTTAAAACGTTCTTTTTTTTGCAAAGAGTCAACAGTTAGATCATTAAAAAACTTGCTCGAGCAATATAAAAGCCGAGAACAAGCTCTTATATCGGCTAATCAAAAATTGCAACAGAAAATTGACAATCGAAACCAAGAATTAGAAACCGCCCTTAAAGAAGCCAATCAGACCGCAAGAGCAAAAGCCGAGTTCTTAGCTGTTATGAGTCACGAAATCCGAACTCCAATGAATGGAATTATTGGAATGGCAGACTTGTTAGCTGAAACGCCCTTGAGTGCAGAGCAAGAAGAATGGGTTGAGACCATTCACCAATCAGGAGAAGTTCTACTGACACTGATAAATGATATTCTCGACTTTTCAAAAATTGAAGCGGGAAAGTTAGATTTCGAATACCTGCCCTCTTCGGTTGAGAAAGCATTGCGCCAAGTTGTGCAAGTTTTTGCGAATCAAGCAAAGAAAAAAGGGATAGAACTTATTTTAAAGGTAGATCCCAAGATTCATTCTGCTCACATCTTTGATACCGCAAGACTCAAACAAGTTGTCTCAAATCTTGTTTCAAACGCACTTAAATTCACTCATGAAGGATCAGTGACTATTGATGTTAACGTCGTAGATACTCATGGTGATAAACAGCATTTAGAGTTTAAAGTAATCGATACGGGTATAGGTATTCCTAAAGATGTGCAGCCAAGATTATTTCAAGCCTTTCAACAAGCAGATTCTTCGACCACTAGAAAGTATGGGGGAACAGGATTAGGATTAGTTATTTGTCAAAAATTAGTCGAAATGATGCACGGTAAAATTGATTTTGATTCTGTAGAAAATGAAGGATCCGTATTTAGATTTACGACTCGTTTTGAAGTTACTGACTTAAATATCGAAAGTAATCTTCATAACACCAATGATTCAAAACAAACGCAATTGAGATATAATAAAATCTTAGTTGCCGAAGACAATGAAATCAATCGCAAGGTAATTAGTGCGATGCTCAGAGGTTTAAATATTTCTCATGATTTTGCTTTTGATGGCGTAGAGGCGATAAGCAAGTGTAAAAACACAAAGTACGATCTCATTTTAATGGACATGCAAATGCCTGAACTCAGTGGACCTGAAACCTCAATGAGATTAAGAAGTTCTCAAAGTATTAATCGAAATACTCCAATAATTGCTTGCACGGCCAATGCAATGAACGACGATATTATTTGCTGCATGCAAAATGGAATGAACCACTTCATTGCCAAACCGATCAAGAAAAAAGACCTTTACAATGCACTTCAGTTTTTTCAAATAGATGAATGAAAAAAGGGGCTGTCTTTTATGAGACAACCCCTTAAAAACACAATGACCCTCAGCTACTTCGCCAGTGTCATCTTATCACACTGCAAAGCACCACCGATTAAACCAATTTTCACTTTCACCTTAGACTGGTCTGCAAATTGCTCCCATTTAGCCTTATCTACCAAACAGCTTTTCATCTTTTCATCGTGTTGCATATTTAAAAAGTAGAACTCTTCTTTTTTTCCGATGCGTTCACAACCGATGCAATTTCCTTTTTTCTGAATTTCGTATTCTGCAAAAAAGGGATTCATATCATCAGCCTCATTACGAAGCTGATGTTTGACCATCCAGCCCGCATTGGTGAAGGTGCAGTATTCATCCATAATAGGAACGTCTTTGTACTTTGTTTCACAGACTCGTTCTTTTTTAAATGTGCCATCGCCGCGATCCACTTTCTTATCTTTGCAAATCTCGCCGTCGGCGACTCTGTTTGTTCCCTTTTGTTTTGCTTTTTTAAACAAGAGCTTAGAATAAAATCCCGGATGAACTTTTCTGTGCATTTCATCGCACCAAGTGCTATCGTTAAAAACATTTAATTCTTCGACGACCACATTGGTCGACCAACTGTGGTGATCAATGGTAAGATTTTCTTCTTTAGTCAAAAATTTAATCAGCAATACCAATACAAGAATGCCTACTAAACCCGCAATGAGAAGAATTTTTAAAACAGAAAATTTCTTTTTTTCTTTTTCTTCACTTTGGATTTTGGCTGCACTCTCTTCTTCAAATTTTTTATCGATCACGGTTTGCGGAGGGCGAGAACCGTCTTTGCTTGCTCCACAACTGGGGCAGTTTTCTGCTTTATTCGAATTTGGGGTTTCACAAAAGGCGCAAGTCCAATCACTCCCTACATAAACATGCCCCTCAGCTTCAACCTCTTCACCTTCAGGAGGAAAATAACGTTTGTTCGCATCTTGCGGGCTACCACAGGCAGGGCAAAAACGATGATCAATACCCAACAGTTTTTGGGTTCCACAAGCGGGGCAATCCCAAAGCATTTGATAGTTTATTTCATCTGACGGATTCATCAATACTCCAAGTTAATCGTTGATATCACCCCCAAAATAAATCATCGCACCCTTCTTCTAAAGACTATTTCTCGACTTCACCTCTATTTTTCCAAAAGAGCGACTAAAACAAAAGCCCCACACTGGCCGCCTTGGTAGTCAAACAAGGGGTCATCTTTTCGAACAGTCGTTGGAGTCCCCCTTTTTTTCAAAGAATGTGAATTTATTTGCTCCCCATAGAAAATCAGCGCTAATCAATTAGGCCAGTTTGGGAAAGCTCTTAACCACAAGGCCAAGAGCTTTCTTATTCCAAAAAGATGACGAGACTTTTTTAAACTTTAACCTCACCCTGATCCAGATTATCCCAATCAGAGATTTTGGCAAGCTCAGGCAGCACTTCGTTATTGATAAACTCTTCAACCAGCTCAGGAGAACGACCGACAAATTTCTTTAAGTCTAAAATTTCATCGAGTTCGGTCTCTGTCAAATTGAATTTTCCCGAATTCAAGATGCGCTCTAACAAATCGTTTTCGCCGCCTTCGGCTTTTACATTATAAGCGGCTTCCATTGAGAGAACGCGAATATCTTCGTGAAGATCTTGACGATCACCGCCTTTTTTTACTGAAGCCATAATGATGTTTTCGGTCGCCATAAAAGGCAACTCTGCGCGAATGCGCTTTTCGAGAATTTTGGGATATACGACAATCCCGTTGGTGACGTTTTCAGCTAAAATCAACATCGCATCCGTTGCGAGAAACGCCTCGGGAATCGCCAAACGTTTATTAGCCGAATCGTCTAGAGTTCTCTCAAACCACTGAGTCGCCTGCGTAAAGGCTGTTGAAAACGGCAGCGACATCACAAAGCGCGCTAACGAACCAATGCGTTCAGAACGCATTGGGTTGCGTTTGTAAGCCATCGCCGAAGAGCCAATTTGATCTTTTTCAAAGGGCTCTTCAACTTCTTTTAAGCCTGCCATCAAGCGCATATCTGTCGAAAACTTTGAGAGAGACTGAGCCAGCGAAGAGAGGGCGGCATTCACACGGGCATCCCATTTACGCGTGTAGGTTTGCCCCGTGATGGTCAACTTGCGACTAAAGCCCGCCTTTGCAGTCACCAACTCATCGAGTTTAGACACCTTGGCGTGGTCTCCTTCAAAAAGTTCTAAAAATGACGCCTGAGTCCCCGTGGTTCCTTTAACGCCGCGAAAGGGAAGAATCTCAATCAAGTGATTGATCTCTTCGAGATCAATCAAAAGATCTTGAATCCAAAGACAAGCTCTTTTGCCCACGGTTGTCAATTGAGCGGCCTGAAAATGAGTGGCTCCGAGTTGCGGAAGATCTTTTTGTTCTAAGGCGAAATTCGCCAGAGCCTTCATGACCCGGGCGAGGCGGCGGCGAACCAAAATCAATCCCTCTTTCATCTGAATCAGGTCGGTGTTGTCGCCCACATAGGCCGAAGTTGCACCTAAATGAATAATAGGTTTAGCCTTAGGGCATTGCACACCAAAAGCGTGCACGTGCGACATCACGTCGTGGCGGCGGCGTTTTTCTTCGGCTTCAGCCACAGCAAAGTTGATTTCTTTTTCAAAGGTTTTCATTTCAGCGAGCTGTTCATCAGAAATATTTAACCCTAGTTCTTGTTGAGACTCTGCAAGGGCAATCCACAACTTGCGCCAAGTTTGAAACTTAAATTGTGATGAAAACACAAAACTCATTTCTTTAGAACTGTAGCGTTTGATTAAAGGGCTTTGAAAAAGGTCATACATGGGGGCAACTCCTCAGGATTTTCACATTTTTCACAAAGATAGTTAGAGGAGCCTCGCCCTCGGACAAAAGCCAAGCCCTTCCTTGCTATATTTGGCCCCATGAAGATTCGCAATCCGTTCATGGTCGATGTTCGCCGCTTTCGCCATGTTAACCAACAAGGCCCTTTACTCCTCGTCAGCGCAATTATCGGACTGATCGGTGGATTTGTCGCCATCGGATTTCACACACTTCTCGACGAGCTTCACCACATTATTTTGGTCAATTGGGCTGGAATTGACAATGGTGAACCTCTGTTTATTCCCCGTTATTTATTTTGGCTAGTTCCCGCGCTCGGCGGCCTCGCTTCGGGATATATCGTCTTTCAGTTCGCTCCAGAAACCGCGGGGCACGGCACAGATGCCATGATCAACACCTTTCACAACAAAGGGGGAAAGGTCAGGCGTCGGGTTCCTCTTATAAAGAGTATCACCTCTATTTTGACGATCGCTTCAGGCGGAAGTGCCGGCTACGAAGGCCCCGTCGCCCAAGTGGGTTCAGGGCTAGGGTCTATGTTAACCCGGCTTTTCAGACTTCATCCCAAAAATCGTCGCATTTTAACTCTAGCCGGAACCGCTGCAGGCTTGGGCGCCATCTTTAAAGCACCTCTTGGCGGAGCTCTGACCTCTATTGAGGTTCTTTATAAAGAAGACTTTGAAACCGATGCTTTCTTAACTTCAGTCATCGCTTCGGTCGTGGGTTACACGACTTATTGCACCGTGCTCGGTTATGAACCCATGCTGAGTCAAGTGCCTCACTTCGGCTTTAACGACTTTCACCACGTCTTCTTCTACCTGATTTTTGGTTTGATTCTCGCTCCCTTTTCGTGGGCTTATGTTAAAATTTTCTATGGAATCAAAGCCCAATTTGCCAAAATCCCCATTCGTCCGCACTTTAAACCCGCCATTGGCGGCCTGTTGATTGGCTTGCTTTTCTACGCCGAACCGCGCGTTATCGGCGGTGGCTGGAATTACCTAATGGACATCCTCTTTAACCACTCTAACAACATGTGGTTTATCGTCGGTTTACTCGTTCTCGCCATCGGAAAGATGGTCGCGACATCCTTTACCGTCGCTTCAGGGGGAAGCGGAGGCGTTTTTGGCCCCTCTCTATTTATCGGCGGAGTCATTGGAGCGGCTTTCGCTCTAATCTGCTCAAAGCTCTTTCCCGCAGCGACCCCACCTATGGGGGCTTTGGTTCTCGTCGGAATGGGAGCCTTCTTTGCAGGAGCCGCAAATGCTCCTATTGCTTGTATCATCATGGTTTGTGAGATGACGGGCAACTATCAGCTACTGGTTCCTCTCATGCTCGCCTCAACCGTGCATTTATTTCTTGCCAAGAAATGGTCTATCTACGAAAATCAAGTCGAAAACAAATTTCATTCAAATGCACACCGACTCGATCGACGCCAAGACATTCTCAAAGAAGTCACCGTCGGTGAAATCATCAAAGCCGGTGCCATTGAATGCGTGACTCCTGATACGTCTCTCATGGAGCTCAATGCATTGGTCTCTAACACGTTGCAAGACATTTTCCCCGTAATTGATCAAGAGGGAAAACTCATTGGCCTAGTCAATGTCCACCATTTGCGCCGACTTCTCTTTGATCGCACAACACATGCCTTCATGATTGCTGAAGACTTGATGGAGCGCCCCTTTTATCTTCGCAAAGAAATGGATTTGCATCACGCCTCTCAAATATTCCTTCGCTATGGCACTCTGCAAATGACCGTCATCGACGGACAAAAAAAACCTTTGGCCCTGTTGAGACCAAAGGAAATTTTTCAAGCTTACGACGTACTGCTACGCAATGCCTAGCCGAGTTGTCCTATCTAGTTCTATTTACATATTCTGAAAAAATCTCAGTGAAATCAAGTACGAGAAATAAGTTTTCTTCTGTCTTAAATACTTTGCGCACATAATCTCTATTCACAATTTTCAAATTTGCAGGAGGGTCATTCAACTCCCCCTCTTCAATTGAAATCATTTCTCCGATTTCTTCAACAAGTAGCCCAAGACGATCTGCATCATTTTCCAACGCAATTTCAGGAGGTCTGTCTAAACCTCTCATGTCCATCGCCGACTTAAGTATCACACATCGAGTCGTTTTCGTAAATTGTTGTTGTTCACTAAATAGAATCTGCTTTAAATCAATCAAGGTAATAATCTGCCCCCTCAAGTTGAGCAGGCCTCTCACAAAATCCGGCGCCAAATTCACCACGCTATAATCAATCTTGCGGTAAAATTCTTTAATGCTTAAAATGTCAACGGCAAAATAAATATCTCCTAACCTAAAGGTCGCATACTGTATTTTCATTTAAGCCCTTTCTCTCTTAAAAGATCGCGCATGGCCAACTTCTGTTTTTCTTTATCAAACTTCAACTCATAGCGATCAATTCCCGATACAACGCCCTTGTTGCGATAATTTTGCAAATTCATCGATGTGAGAGCCATGATGGGTACATCTGGGTATTTATACTCTTCTCGAATTTTTGAAGATAGAGCGAATCCGTTCATACGCGGCATTTGTATATCTGTCACAATCAGATCGTATTTTTTACCTGTCTGCAAAATTTCCCACGCCTCTTGTCCATCCTTAACCACATCGAGCTCGGCGCCAAAATCCAGTAGAAATTTGCCGACAATTTTTCTGAAAAAATCAGTATCTTCAGCAAATAAAACTTTTCGGTGTGCCAACAGCTGAGGATCAACGTCTTTAGAATACATCTCAGGATCAACAATCTCGAAAAGTGAATAAAGATCAAGTAATATGATAAGCTCATCGTTATAGCGAATAGTTCCCAACATTCCCTTCGATTTGATAACATCATCTTTAAGGGTAATCTGAACCTTTATGGTATCGATGATGTTATTGCACAATAAACCGACAGGATTTCTAACGAGTTTAGGAATGATAATATAGACAAACTCATCGTCAGTAGATCTCTCGGCCACGGGCAGATAATCTGAAAGTTCGATCACTCGAATCGAACCGCTGTCTAAATTTACCACGGTTCTATCGCCAATGTTTTGCAACTTACTCACCGACAACTTCTCGACTCGCCCAATAAGCTCCATATGAATGGCAAATTTCTCACCCACACCATTATCAAACATGAGATAGTTTTGGTTTTCGGCCATTGCCTCGACTTCATAACGACGATATTGAGCGGCTTTATCTTCAGAGTATTTCGAGAAATAAAAATTAGCCAACTGAGCCAATCCATTTGTATCAAGAATCATCGCAACTGAGCCATCTCCTAAAATCGTTGTTCCCGAATAGCAGTTGCATGTTTTGAGCAAACTCGGCAAAGGTTTAACCACAATCTCTTCGTTGTCTAAAACCTCTTCTACCACTAAGCCAAAGCGGTATTCTCCATGTTTTAGCACAATAACAGTTATATCATTATCAATACTTTGACGACGATCTGAATTTTGAGAATCTCGCTGTTCTTTAATTTCATCAGAAACGGGCTGACCTTCGCGACGATCTGACCAACGTTCACGGCGATCGGGCTTCCATTCTCCGGTTTTAGAATCTTTAAACATCGGTTCGACCTTTAATACATCACTCAGACGAATTAAAGGAAGCACATCGTCTCTTAAACGAACGACTTCGCTATCGTGTAAGCGTTGAACTTTTTGTTTCACTTCTCCGGCGGGAATTCCAACGAGTTCTTCAATGAGCATTTGGGGAATCGTAAAGCGCAACTTATGAGAAGAAACAATCATCGCAGGAATAATCGCCAAAGTCAAAGGAAGCTTCATCACAAATTTGGTTCCTCGACCGCTCTGAGAATCAATTTCAATAGATCCTCCCAAGGCTCCAATATTTGTTTTTACCACATCCATACCCACGCCTCGACCTGAGATATTTGTCACTTGATCAGCCGTTGAAAATCCAGGCCTAAAGATCAACTCGTTAGCTTCTGCCTCATCCATTTTCGCAGCTTTATCACTCGATATCAGCCCCTTTTGCACCGCAATTTGTTTCACCTTTTCTGTGTTAATTCCACCGCCATCATCTTGAATAGAGATAATGATTTTTCCGCCTTCTTGCACCGCACTGAGACTGATCATCCCTTTTTTAGGTTTGCCATTTGCAAGACGCACATCTGCCGACTCAATCCCGTGATCTACCGAATTGCGAATCAGATGAATCATCGGATCACCTAGTTTTTCAATGATCGTCTTATCTAATTCAACCGATGAGTTTTTAATTTGAACATCAATCTCTTTCTGAATAGATTTTGAAAGATCTCGCACAATACGCGGAAAGCGATTAAATAAAACTTCAATGCCCTGCATTCGGGTCTTCATGATGGTTTCTTGCAAGTGAGAGGTGTTGCGATCAAGAGACTGCACAACGTTGTTTAAATCACGCACTTCATTCATTTGAATATTTGTGATCTCTTGCATTCCTTTTCTGAGAAGATTCAATTCACCCGCTAACAAATTGCTTAAACTCTCTTCGTTTTTAAGCGCATCGGCGTTCATCGACAGAAGTTTGCGAACGAGATCATCTTTAAATCGATCCAATAATTCTGTTATGGGTTGCTCGCCAATCAATTCACAAATTCGCTTTGAAAGCATTTGTAATAATTGATTTCGGTTAAGCACCATCTCGCCCGCATGGTCAATCAATGTGTTTAATAAGTTCACCTTTACGCGAATAACGTCTTGGTCGCGATTAGAAAGGCTCGACATCTTCTTTTCTAGATCATCAGTGGATTCTACAATTCTCGCAGATGCAGACTGCCCTTTCCCGTCTTTCTGGCTTTTAAGAAGAGCGCTTCGAGAGTGCAATTCTTTTTCAAATTCTTCTACAGAATAAGGCGCTTCACCCTCAAGCAGCTGAAGGGCTTGCTCTTTATTGATTTCTAAAAGCACTTCAAGAAATTCAAAATCATAATTGAGATTGATGATAAAAAGCTTATTGCTCTTTCCCATCCACATTCTAAGCGTCTCAGGCAATTTCATTCTTGCCGTATTAACAAAAGCCCAACGACCCTCTAAAGCATCCATCTTACCAAGATCTATAGCGGCTTGCTTTTCATCAATTTTAGAGCTTTCGACATCAACCACAAGGGTGGGACGGTGTTCTTCGACCACAGAAAGTTTTTTGAGAAGATTGCCCCATCCCATTTCTCCCCCATAGATAGGGCGAGCAAGCAAAGGAACTTTTTTTTCTTCGACCGCATCTGTGACC
>JBNKYI010000067.1:0-9589 GCA_050300815.1 Fibrobacterales bacterium | reverse complement strand
GAATCTCGTCCAAGTCAACCTCGATTGTAAATTGTTCCCACTGGGGTCCTCCGTCCGCAAGATCATCAATGTCTTCTTGACTGAGTAAGCCGTCATCCATCATAATCACCTACATTTCTCTCGATAATTGAAGTCACCTGAACAGACTTCTTACGCCCTACCACACCGAGCTTGGCAAGGAATTTGGGTTGATTTTTAACGAATATTGTCAAATCGGTATTCGCGGGTTTATCCAACACAAGCACATCATTTTTCTCTAACTGCAAAAAGTCTCTGACTGACATTTCGGTCTTTCCGATTTGAGCGCTTAACGGAACTTCGGTTTCGCTCAATTCTTTTTCAACCAATCGACGGGTTTCTTGAGTCGTTGTCTTTTGGGCTGAAATCCATGTTTCGCCCGAGAGTTTATCTATGATAGACTCCAACAAAATGAATGGAAAGCATAGCGATATAAGCCCCGAGCCATTTTTCATTCTCACTTCGAGAGAAATCAAAATAACCGTCTCACCCGGGGGCGCTATTTGTACAAATTGGGGATTGGTCTCATAACTTTCAATCTTAGGAGAAAAAATCCCGATATTTTCCCAAACAACTTTTAAGTCGACCAATGCCCGCTCAATGATTTTATTCATTACAGAGCGTTCAATGTCTGTCAATTCTCGATTTTGATCGGCATTGCGACCTTGCCCGCCAAAAAGTCGATCGAGCATCAAGAAGATTAGCGAAGGGTTAACCTCCATTAAAGCAGATCCCTCTAGCGGTTCTAATTGAAACACATAAATGCACGACGGTGACGAAATCGACATAATCACTTCTTGATACGTCAATTGATCCACTGAAACCAATTCAATTTCAACCAAAGTCCTCAAAAAGCTCGTCAACGTTGTTGAGAGCAAACGGGCATAACCTTCATGCAAGTTTTGCAGCGTTCTCAGCTGCTCTTTCGAAACTCGGTCAGGTCTTTTGAAGTCGTATAGAGCGACTGGGCGATTGAGAGATTCTTCGTCGTCTGGCAAACCCGCCCCACTTAAATGCCCATCTCCCGTATCCACAGGGGGAGGCGGCGTGGAATCGAGATTCCCCAAACTCACTGCAGAGAGTAGGGCATCGACTTCTTCTTGAGATAAAATATCACTCATAAGGAACCTACTGGATGATAAACTTATCTAAAAAACAACTGCGGATTTCTCCGGCTTCTTCAGGCAAAATCATATTCACATCAGAGAGTATGGCATTGGTAAGATTCTTTTTCCCTTCTCTAGACTGCAACTCATCTAAGGGCTTGGTCGAGAGGATATTGATGATGATGTCTTTAATTTTGGCTTGACGAGCGGCAATTTCTGCTGACAAAGTGGGAAAGCCGATTCCATCCCATTCAAACTGAACGCCACAAACCACAAAGCGCTCTCCTTGAGTTCCTGCGATATTTACCGTGACCTCAATGGGTTTCTCTAATGTGATTCCCATTTCTGTGGCCTTGCGGCGAGCGTCTTCTTCAAGTCGTTTTTCTTCTTCTAACGCTTTTAATTTGGGATCTTCAGGTTTAATTGCATTGGCAATATATAAACCGATTCCCACTTGCAATCCTAAAAAAACAACGGCCAAAATCAGAATGGGCAGCAATCTTTTGATCGCCGATGGTTTTTTCTCTTCTGCTGTTGTTGCTTCTTGATTTTCTTCAGCCATAATCACCTGTCACTTGTTGATATAATCCACGTAAATTTCAATTCGTCTATTCTTTGTTCGAGATGCTTTATCCACATTGGGAACCAAGGGTCTGTATTCCCCATAGCCCACCGCACTCATATTCGCCGGATTGATGCCCGTTTCATCTGAAAGTAGCTCAACCACAGACAAACTCCGAGCCGAAGACAGAGCCCAGTTCGACCCGTACTTTCCTCCCCGAACAGGAACATCATCTGTATGCCCCTCTACTCTTATTTTCAAACCCTTATTGTCTTTGATGATTCCACCAATTTCGCGCAAAATTTCTTCTCCTTGCCCCTTTAATTCTGCGCTACCCGAACCAAAACCCACATCGTCAGAAAGTTGAATATGTAATCCCGTGTCTGTGACTTTCACTTTTACCGCTTCGTCGAGATTTTTTGTTTCTACTTCTTCTTTAATCTTCTTGGCATCATTAAGAGATTGTTTCTTTTTGTGCTCATCTCCTGAATATTTGGGAACTCTTACAAAGGGTTGAACGGCAACGGTCGGAAAACTTTGCAATACCCCAAAGGCCCCCTGTAAAGACTGAGTCGTTGCCTTGAATTTCGTCGGCTCGAAGGCCGCCATCGAAATCAACAAAACAAAAAAGGTCAACAAAAGCGACATGAGATCCCCGAAGGTCAACATATAAGCCGGCGCGCCTTTTTTACACTCTGGGCATTTGTCTGCCATGGTTATTCCTTCGTTTCCAATTTAAGGCGTTGCTTAGGATCTAAAAATGCTGAGAGTTTCATTTGTACGATGCGAGGATTATCACCAGACTGCAACGACATGACACCTTCAAGCATCAAATTTTTGATCATAATCTCGTCTGAGCTTAATCCCTTCAATTTCGTTGCAAAGGGAGTAAACAAAAGGTTTGCAATTAGAGCGCCATAGAGTGTGGTGATCAATGCAACTGCCATCGCCGGACCAATCGCCGCCGGATCAGCCATGTTTGCCAACATCAAAACCAAGCCGACGAGAGTTCCTATCATTCCAAAAGCAGGGGCCAAATCAGCGATCCCCCCCACCATATCGATATTTCCTTGGTGTCTTTCTTCAATAAAACCAATTTCGGTCAACAAAATATCTTTAATGAGCTGAGGATCTGTTCCATCAACAGCCAACTGAATACCTTTTCTCAAAAATTCGTCACTGATTTCTTCGAGGCGCGATTCGAGGGCCAATATCCCTTCGCGACGAGCCTGTTCTGAAAAAGACACAATCGTCTTGATCACTTCAACAGAATCTTTCATTTGAGGTAAAAAAACGAATTTAAGCACTCCGGCTAAGCTCAGAACGCTTTTTAGAGGGAAGCAAATAAAAATTGCCCCCAGCGTACCCCCAAATACGATACCCACCGAAGGGATATCGATAAACAGAGGAATGTTTTGAGGTTGCATGCCCACAAAAACAATAATCACTATTGCAAAGAGCATGCCCCCGAGTGAACCTAAATCCATCCTACTCTCCAGTCCCTGATTCCTGTTGATGAATATAATCTTTCCATAGCTTTACCGTAAGGAGGATTCTCTCTAAGTTCTTTATTTTCCGTAATTATTTAGAAAATCCAATCTACCTCAGAGAGCTCGCCTTAGCCTATATTACCGTTTGAGGCTCATCAGCTCCTCTAACAAACTGTCAGAAACTGTAATCACCCTTGAGTTTGCTTGATAACCCCTTTGAGTCGTAATCATGTCGGTAAATTCCCGAGAGAGTTCGACGTTTGACAATTCGAGCGCTCCTGGACGCAAGATCACAGAACCACTGGCATCAGCAGTCGTAAGCACCGCATCACCTGAGTTTGAACTGACAACATAAACCGAGTCTGAAACTTTTTGCAGACCTCCTGGGTTCGTAAATTGAGCCACTGCAATTTGCGCTAAGTTTTTATTGGTTCCATTTGAGAATACGCCCTTGATATAGCCTGAGCTATCGATAGAGATATCCGTTAATGACCCTGTTCCATAACCATCTTGCTTAATGGCCGCAACCGTTGTCTGCGCTTCAAATTGCGTGATGCCTTGAAAATCACCAGGGCCACCCACGTCTAACTCTAGTTGAATGATGTCCGAACCGTTTTGAGGGTCAATCGTTACCGTGCTCACGTTGTCATCATAAGAGAACGAAGCCACCGAGCCATCTAGACCAAAGGTGATAACCCCTTGATCCCCACCGAGGATTGACTCATCCCCGCCAATACTCAAAGACCAATTCCACACTCCAGGGTCACCGCTGTGCACAAAGGTCATCGTCACATCATGGGTTCCACCACTTTCATCATAAACTGTTATTGAGGTATCAAACACCCCGGTGTCACGAGCATTTTGATAGATCGTTGCCGACATGTTCGTATTGAAAAATTTGGGCGCGGTGTTGTCATTATCATTGTTGGTTGCGCGAATGGTCAAACCACTGATTCCAAAGGCCGTGCCTGCCGAACCACGCACCACCAAGGCCCCATCGGGAATGTTATCATCTGAATTCCCCGCATTCATCGAAACCGTTAAACGGTCTTGCGGAGTGCCATCTGTTCTCTGCAATTTGAGTTCATCTTTAACCAAATCGAGAACGTCTTGTAGAGTGGTAGTGGCTGAGTTATAGGTCACCACTTGATTGCCCCCGAGCAGTTCGCCTCCTACGTTCGCGTTAACTGAAATTTCATCGCCGTTTTCTAAACCGAGAACTCTCCCCTGAGAATCCCAGATCTCAGTGATAAGGTCTGTCGCTTCGGCCGGAGATCGCATGGCGTCTGTATAGAAAGTGTCACCAGCAACGATGGTGGCTGGCAAACTAAAGGCGCTGGCCACTGGAGCCGCAGAAATAGGGCCACTAGAGCTCACCTGTAAATTTCGAATCGTTGCCGCACCCGCACCCGAAACGACTTCAATCGCTCCCAAATTAGGATCACCCGCAGGCGCAGCAACAATTGACACAGTTACGTTAGGATCTAAGTTTGCCTGTATCCAAGCGTTCAACGCAGTAGCCACATCGTTATAAGTTGTGGTGTCGTCAATTGTCATAGGAGGATTCATTTCAAAATAAACACCTCCCACTGTTCCTGAAAAAGTAAGCGACTCTTGATTTTTAATCGATAGGGCCTCACCTTGTGAATTAAACATTGCAGTGATCGGATCTGTCGCTTCGGCATAATGCAACCACGATTGAGTGTAAACGACAGAACCCAAAGCTTCTGAGTCTGAATTTAGGTTGCGGGCAAAGGTCACTTTTTGAGTCGCATTCGCCGGAGCCTGTTCATCGAAGGGAACCACAATATCACCAATGACAGTTCCTGCCGGAAAGGTTCCATCATCGGCGGCCATTTTACCTTGCAATATATAACCATTTGTGGGCAAAACCATTTGCCCTCTCGAATCGAGCTGAAAAGCACCATTTCGAGTGTAAAAACTTCCTTCGCCATTGCTCACAGCAAAATAACCCGAACCTTCAATCGCAACGTCTGTTACCTGACCCGTCGATTGAATATTCCCCTGGGTTTGCAAGGTGTCAATTGAACCCACTGACATCCCTAAACCCACTTGGATAGGGTTCGTTCCACCGCCGCCTCCAGGAGGACGAGCCGAACCTTCGAGCAATTGAGAAAAAGATTCCTCAAAAGTCACCCTTTGCGACTTATATCCCGTGGTGTTCACGTTGGCAATGTTATTACCAATCAGGTCCATTCTCACTTGGTGGTTTTGCAAACCCGAGATACTGGAATATAGTGATCTTAACATGATGCGACTCCTTGCCCATCGCGGGCTATTTTGATATTTCTACAATCTGTTTAATGTCTTCTAAGTTGTAAGATTCTCCATCGACACTGACTTTAGCGGTTCCTTCTTCATAAGTAATCGCGTTGATATAGTCTTCGATAAAGGCGAAGCCTCGAGGATCACTCCCACCGGGATCCGTTAGACTTACGGTGTAATCTCCTGGAGGGGCTTGAATGCCGTCATCCGTCAACCCATTCCATATAAATTCTTTGTATCCCGAATTTCCGGTCAATGCTTCTTTGTAAACGAGATTGCCTTCACTGTCTGAAATTTTTACAACGGCGGCGGCATTGCCTTCTTTAAACACTCGAAAAGAGCTTTCTTTGCCACTGTGATAAAAATCGGGCTTTTCTATTAACGCATATTTCCCCAACAAACTCGCTGCTGTAGAATTGGCCAAGCTTTTAGACCCAGCATCTTGTGTCGAAACAAAACCTTTTAACGATTCACTTAATGAACTGATTTCTGATTCGATATTTTGACTGGATTCTAAATTGGAAAACTGAGCCAATTGCGCAACAAATTCTTGGTCGTTGCTGGGATTAAGAGGGTCTTGATATTTTAGCTGAGTGACCAATAAAGTGAGAAAATCTTGTTTGCCTAATTCTTCGCTATTTCCAAAAAGTGACGTATCTCCTTCACTGACGACTTTGTCGCCCGAAGCTCCACCGCTAACGACTCGTTCGCCTTGAGATCCATTGCCGAAGTAACTGTTGGCAAAGCTCGAATTGTATTTTGTTTTTTCGACTTCCATAAGAACTCCTAGGCTGTGTATTCCACTGTGTTATAGCCATATTGACGAGACTCGTTTTTACCTTCGACTTCAGTTTCTCTTAAGGCGGGCGATTCGCTAAAGCTTGAGTTTTGTTTTTTTCGATTCTTTTTCGAATCTTGAAAAGAAGATGAATTTTGTTTGTCACCCGCAAAAATTTGCACTTCGGTTTTTGCCAAATTCACATTTTGCAATTCGAGACTCTCTTTTAAGCGATGAATTTGAGCTTCAACGACTTGTTTTACTTCATCAGACTCTACTTTAAGGTGAACCTTCAATTGATCTTTATCCATTTCCATTTTAATCTCTACTCGCCCTAAGTGAGCGGGTTGTAGCTGAAGGGTCATTTCGCGAATTCCCTTTTCAGCCATATTCAGCAATTGGCGATCGACCTGCTGCACCACTTCTTTAGTGAGATAACTAGGCAAAGGTGTTTCACTTTTTGCAGAAGAATCCACTTCTAACAAAATCGAACTGACCGTATGAACAGCTGCTCCTGGTAGGCTTGCTTGAGCGGTTTCACCCGCTCCTATTTTAGAGAACAAAGGTCTTTGCTCTAAAATTTTTTCTTCGCGTATAGAATTGTCTTTTTCACTCTGAACCTCAATGCGAACGCCCTTTTTCCATACAAACGCTTTAACGTCGACATTTTCGTCCATCGAGATGTTATCAACTATAGAGAGGTCAACAAATTGTTCTTTTGACCCTTCGCCTACGTGAGGATTAATCCACCTTTTTTCAACTGCTTGAATTGCCTGAATTGATTCAGCGGCCTGAAAGGGCCATTTCAACAAGGTATCTGTATTTGAGTATTCTTTCAACTTTGGTTCTTGAATCTGTAGTTGATTTGGTTCTTGAAAAAGTTGCTTTTTGACAATCACTTGATTTTCGGGAAGCGATGCCAAATTTGCCCATTTCACAATTCCATTACCCTTCAATGCATCAATTAAGTGATACACCTTCTCTACGGGCAATTGTTCTTGCAAAGATCCATTTTTACTTTGAACGAGCTCTACCCCTTGTCCATTACCTTTATCTTCAGCATCAATGCTTTGATTCACCATGTCTCGCAAGCGTTCGATTAATTTCAACGCTTTTACATTTTCTTTCGACTCATTGGTGAGGTCCTTTTGAACCCATTCGCTAGGAATCGCCTTCAACGATACTTCTTGAGTTCCATCGTCCTTAATCGGTGTATCCAGCCATTCTTTTTGAATTGAACGTCCTGCTTTTTCTAAGTCAACAAAGTCTTCTATTTCTTGCCCATTTACACCATTTTCGATTGAAACAGCCGGGCTAACGACTTGATTTCTACTCTTATCATCCCCCATCAAGTCTGCAGAATCAATATTAAACTTCTGCAAATTACCGGCAAACTCGAGTTGCGCTAAATAGCCCTTCGAAGATTTTACATCTGAATTCAAATGAGAAAATATTTGGGCTAAAGCGTTAACCATCTCGTTTAATTGATCGCCCAGTTCAACGAGATCCGATTTTTGCTGAGATTCACTGTGAAATGAATTCAACAGGTCTTGAACCTTTTGCACAAAATGGTCTGTCACATGATTGAAATCTTTTTGCAGTGTTTTAAATTCTTCGACATTGATTTTTTCAGGAAAAAAGAGAAAAGCCAACAGTTCGATCTCGTCATTCTGTAAAATTTCATCAATCCATTGATCTTCGTCAGCAGGTTCTGACTCTTCGATCTCACCCTCTTCTATTTTTCCTCTCACCTCAAAGTGAACTTCAGAAAACAAAAATGCCGCTGCGGGGGCTTCACCTTCATTTGTTAGGGAAGCGCTTTCATCTAGTTTAGCACAAAAATCCTGAAAACAAATTTGCCCCGCATTTTGAGCACTTTGGTGATCTTGAAGTTTGCCCAAATCCATGAAGCTCATTTCTGGAGATTGCGCATTTAACGCTTTTAAAGATTCAAAAAACATTAGCTACCCTTTTTCCATCCTAGCAATCTCGAAATGTGAGCTGCCCGTTCTTTATCCATCGCACCCAAAGCCGCCAACAACTTGGCCTGAGCCCTTGACTCGGGAACTTGTTTTAAAATCGAAGTGATTTTTTCATCTTCCATAGACAATAAAATCGGAGCCGCCTCAATAGGTTTCATGCTGCCGTATACTCTCGCCAAAGCTTCTAAACGTTGGTCTTTAAGTTCTTTGTCTTGATTCACCAATTGCTCAATGCTGTTTTTCTTTGCATCGAGCTCTTTTTTCAAATTGTTATTCTCAAGTTTTAATGCTTCGAGTCTTTCGATTTCGGCTTGAACAATCGCCTGACGTTTTTCGAGATCGTCTTTGAGTTTAAGATTCGCTTGATACTCTACACTCTGCTTTTGATCTGCTGCTTTTTGCTCAGGCTTAACTCTCTCTAAATATTCTGAAAGGGTCTTGGCTGTGGGATCATCTACGCCTAGGTCTAGGTGCACTGTGCCTGTGCCCAATAAAATCGCCACCAATACCACCGGAAACAAAAGAGTGGTAAAGAGCCCAACGAGTACAAAATCTTTCAGTGTCAGTTTCATTTTTTATCCTCACGAAAGCTTAACGCAAATCTCGTGCCTATTATTCTTTTCTTCTGTAATCCACAAAAACTCAAGTAGTTTCTTCAGTTTTACCTTCTGGTGGCCTGCAATATCTTCCCTATTGCCTCTCTCGGAGGAAAATTTTGCTTTTATGATCACTTCAATTTCATTTCGGTGTTCTGGCTGAGAAAGACTTGTGAGAAGCGCGCTATATTCGTAAACTGCCAGCAAGGTATCCCTATGAAAATCTTGATCATTGACGACTCGCTCTTATTGCGCATTAAAATTCGCAAACTGTTGCAAAAAAGAGGTTATGAAGTCAGCGAATGTTCTTCTGCCGAAGAAGCAATCGCCCTGTGCCGCGAAGAGTCATTC
The DNA here is from genome assembly GCA_050300815.1 of Fibrobacterales bacterium. Taxonomy (GTDB): domain Bacteria; phylum Fibrobacterota; class Fibrobacteria; order Fibrobacterales; family CAWVXU01; genus JBNKYI01. Next base: position 420 of record JBNKYI010000067.1, on the reverse strand, counting down.
GACTTGCTCCTACTCGACTTGCTCATGCCCGGCATGGGAGGAATTGGATTTTTAACTCACACTAATATTTCTTCAAAAATTCCTGTATTGGTCATCACCGCAGAAACTCGAATTTCGGTGAAGCAAGAGTGCATCAAATTAGGCGCTATAGGGTTTTTGACAAAACCTCTTGAGGAAGAGGTGTTGATTAGGGCCATTGAGCAGGGACTCAACGGAGTTTATAATTCCCCAAACTGACCTCTGAGGCGACTCTGAGGTGTCTCTGAGGTGTCTCTGAGGTGTCTCTGAGGTGGAATTCTTTGAATTTCACTGCTAATCCTGATGTTTATGCGTCGCGGCCGCGCGACAGCGGCCCCCTTTTGTAGATCGACAAAAGGGGGGTAAAGCGATTCAGCTCAGGCGCCGCTGAAGGCTGGGCGC
>JBNKYI010000066.1:0-9719 GCA_050300815.1 Fibrobacterales bacterium | reverse complement strand
AGATATTGTCATTGGTGAAATCGGGAAAGACTCCATTAAAGGTTGGATCGGGAAAAACGACTTTGCCTTTTAGCTCAGGTAGAGAATCAATTTTGTCGATGTTATTTAAATCTAAGGTCATATTGCCTTGAGCATCGGTGAGATAAAGTGGCGCTTTGTAGGTGATGTCAGAGTATGACAAATAGGGAGAATCTGAGTTCGAATCGCAAATGGGAAGTGTGTGCTGACCATTTGCTGAAGAAATGGAACTGGTCACTGAAAAAGTGCAGAGGTCTGTGTCTGAGAATTGCAACAAGCCAAGCGTATCATCGGTATCATTTAAAAAGTCTGTAAGTAAAAGCAAACGCTCGCTACTGCTCACATAACTCGTATTTAGGTATTGATCTTGGGTTGGGACGACATTAAAAAGATCTTCGAAATATTCTTCGTAGTTGTAGACCGAGAAATAAGAAGTGTAGTGATAATTGATTTCTAGTGTGTCATTCCACTCGGGATAAGGGCGAAACTTGAAGTAGGGCAACAACTTGATGCTGTTATCAATGGCGAAGAGCTTAGCGACATTGACACGAGTCGAGATTGAACCCTTGTTCCAAGTGAGAAGTTGCTCTCCAGTTAAGTATTTCTTGATACGATCAATCAATTCGATGCCATCTTTAAGCTCAGCTACACTGATGTCGGCATCAATCCCCGAGCCAACGACATAGAGATCGAACTGTTGATCGCCTTCGTTTTCAGCTTCATAAATTCCGTAGTTCAGCCCCCCTTTGATGTTGTCAAGGGCCTCTGCGAGCAAAGAGGGAATACCTTCGTGCAAGGATTTCCAAGCAGTGCGCAGGGTGCCAAATTTGCTTTTTCCATTAATCATAGAGGTGAGATGATCGAGAGCGGCTTTTTGATCGGCGGCGAGATGATCAAAGTCTTCTCTTTCGATATGTGAAACGACATCTACCCAATCCATTGAGCCGTTGAGATCCATGTTTTTATTGCGAGCAAGTACGGCGATTGAGAAGGCTTTAATGATTTTTAGACCGCCCAGTAAGGGGCCAATTTCTCCGCGGTCAAGCTGGTGAGTTTCTCCATCGACAATAAAATTAAAGGCAAAATCTTCGTTTTCATAAACCCCCTCAATTCGAGCAATCAACGAGTCGAGTCGAGGATAGAATTCGGCTTCAATGACTGTGAATATTTCGTCGGCAGAAATAGAATTTGTTTCGCCTACGGCATTGAGTTTGTATAAGGTTTGAGGTATTTCGTCTTCACTGCGAAAATTAAATGCAGATTTCAATACAGAAAATTCGTTACTCGCCATCGCATCGGGATTTTCATTGGTGAGCTTTTGCATTAGGTTGTCGACTTCTTTATCTTCGACGACCAACATCGCTGTGGCGACGGCTTTGGCAAACTGTGCCGAGCAGTAGCCGGGAGCGACTTCAAGAGCTTTGTCGAAATAAGCAATCGCTTCATTAGGAGAACTCGCTTTGGTTTCTTGCCAGTCTCCATTCTCTATGCCTCCAAAAAAGCCATCCATATCGTTCTGCATTGAGCTCACGCCTAATTGAATAAGTGAGTCGGCTTGAGCTGATACGTCTGCGCTGAAGGTGCCACCACAACTGACGACAGCGGGCTCAGCGGGTGGCGGGGTATTATTGTCAGAAATTGAAGTGGGTTTGTCTGAGTTAGAGCATCCCCAAAAAAGAAAAGCAAAGGCCCATAGGCTCTTTGAAATTTGAGACCTGTTATACATCATTGACTCCTGTGTATATCCTGTGTATGGTTACCCCTAAATTTTAGCGTAAGTCGCTTTAGTCGTCAACGGTTAGTTAAGAGCGTTTAAAAGAATATCGCGAAGAAGAAATCTTTGCCGTTTAAGGCGGCATTATAAACGGCTTCCCTTCGAAGCATTCTGACTCAATTTACTTTCTTGTGTTTCCACTTCTTTGAGTAGATTGACAAGGGCCCTTCCTTGTGCCGCCATGCGATTTTCGGGATATTCGGCAGAGAGTTCTTGCAGTATCGCTTCTGCTTTTTCGTTTTCTCCGCATTCAAGATAGTTTTGACTCATCATCCACAAGATGTTTTCGGTATAAGATATTTTTGAGCTGTTTAATAGAGTGAAAGCTCTGCTGCTGTCGATCCAAGCATGGCGCCTTAAGAAATCAAGAGCTTTTTTAAGATGGCGATTGGCCAGCAGCCAAGCTTTTTGCCGCTGATGCCTTTGAGCGATAAAATAATCTCTAAGTAAAATTCGCCGTAGGGCGTAGGCGTGTATTCCATAGGCTAGAGTTCCCCAGATAAGCGCTTCTTCACTTGCAAAAATTCCGACGACAATTTGCCAGAAAGTGAGCATCAGAGATTGTTTGAAGAGTGATGCGAAGTTGAATTTCACGATTAGCCTTTGCTGTCTTTGAATAGAAAATGAGAAGGTAGGAATCCCGTTCTTTAATTTAATGTCAGGAGCGTAATTTTTATCAAAATTGTGATGTTTTCTAAACTGGCCTCTGAGGTGACTCTGAGGCGACTCTGAGGTGACTCTGAGGTGACTCTGAGGTGACTCTGAGGTGTACAATTCTTCGAATTTCACTGCTAATCCTGATGTTTATGCGTCGGCGCCGGCCGAAAATTGCTGAGTTGTGCAAAAGCACCTCTGACTTCTCAATCTTTTATCCCCACAATAAAGGGTCCGTTTAGAAATATCTCTGACAAACTGACATCAAGGGATTCTATACAGACTTTTGTCTCAAATAAGCGTACAATGGCTTTTATTGCACTTTGACGCAACTCTTTGAGGAATATATTCATGACTTTTACTAAAAAGATTCTGATTTTGACGCTGGGAGCCTTGATACTCCTCTCAAGTCTTACAGTTTTCGCCCTCAATAGCTCACTAAACGAAAATAAAAAAGAGTCTCTCAAAAGTCGCAAAGCCGACTTGATCGAGCTTACTAAGCAGCGATTGCAAGAGAAAGTTCAAATAGCTATCAAAATTCTAGAGCATTTCGAAAATTTATCAAAACAAGACACCCTTGAGGTCGCCGTTTACCAACAGCAAGCCATTCAAGAAATCAATCGCCTAAGTTGGCAAGACGGAGGGTATTTTTTTCTATTCGAATATACAGGGGATGTAGTCACTGTTCCCCCTCGCCCCGATTTAACGGGAACAAATATGATGCAAAGTAAAGACTCTAACGGAGTCTATTACGTTAAAGAGTTGATCGAAAAAGCAAAACAAGGAACGGGTTTTGTAGAATATGTTTTTACTAAGCCTAACGTCAAAGGCTTGGTGCCTAAATTAAGTGTGAGCACAGGTTTTAAACCTTGGAAATGGATGGTGGGCACCGGTGCTTATATCGATGATATCGATAAAAAGGCCGCCGAAATCAACAAGGTTATCGAAGCTCAAACTCAATCTATTCTAAAAAATGTCATTTACATCACCGGCGCAGTACTCATTATAGTGGCCCTAATCTTATCTCAAATTTTAAGAATTTCTCTCTCTCCATTGGGAAATATCGCTCACTCATTAACCAACATTTCTACAGGCGAAGGCGATTTAACTGTTTCTCTCGAAACCAAGACAAATAATGAAATTGGCCGTATAGGAAGAGCATTTAATGCCTTTGTTAAAAAGATTCACCACATTATTACCGAAGTTAAAGCCAATACGCTCTCACTTTCGAGTCAATCTGAAGAACTCAGTTCAACGTCAAAAGTTTTAGAAGATGGCGCGATGAGTTTGAGAAGTCGCACTTCAGATGTAAGAACAGCCTCAGAGCAAACCAAAGAAAGGCTCAATTCAATCGCTGCGGGCTCTGAAGAATTTTCGGCTACAGTTAACCACGTGGCCGCTACAGTTGAAGAGCTGACCATTTCTTTTGGCACTGTAGTGCAAAGTTGTGAAAAAGAAATGTCAATTTCTTCAACAGCGAATACGCACGTTAACGAAACCGTCGCCGCCTTAAAAGACATGGAAAACGCCTCTCTTGAAATTGGAAAAATCAGTAAGCTCATTAAAGATGTCGCTGTGCAAACCAATTTACTTTCATTAAACGCCACCATTGAAGCAGCTAGCGCAGGCGAAGCGGGCAAAGGGTTTGCTGTTGTGGCTGGTGAAGTTAAAATACTCGCTCAACAAACCGCTTCTGCGGTGGGTACCATTGGCAATCAAATTAATGAATTGCAAAGTAAGGCTCGTGAATCAAGTGAACGAGTGCAAGGAATTAAAACCCTCATCGCTGAAGTAAATTCAATGGCTCAAGCCATCTTGGATGCCGTACAACAACAATCTTGCGCAGTGAACGAGTTTTCAAAAAACTTGGCTGAAGCGGGGCAAACGGCAAAAGAAATCGCCCGTGAAGTGAGTGGGGCTTCTGAGAGTCATCTCTCAATTCACAAAAATCTAGCTGAAATTGATCAACTCTCTGAAATATCGGTTTCGGGGGTTTCTCAAATTCGACAGAGCATGACAGATTTGGCAAACATGGCCGGAAAACTACAAGGGCTCGTGGGTAGCTTTAAAACCTAATTGACCTATCGCGATTCCCAATCGGTCAAAACCAAATCAAGCGCTTGAGTCGAAACAATGGCCTCCCAAAGAGACAAACTCAACGAGAGCATCAACAGAGCCACAGAGGCGATAAACATCAGCTGGCCAATGTCTTGTTGCTCAAAAAAAAGAAAAAACAAAGACGTCGTGCAAAGAAGAAAACTCAACACGCCACAAGCCTGCATATACTTCACCAAATTCAAGCGCCGACGCAACAAAGGAATTTGGGCCTTAGCCAATTTGCCATCGACGTCTGCAGTTGAACTGTGAATCTCTCGAATCAGCAACGCCAGAGTGTGAAAGCGATTGGTATAAGCCAATAAGATCAATGAAATTGAGCCAAACAGAATAGAGGGGGTCTGCAGTTCCAAAATGCCTCCGTATAAAGCTAAATATTCGGTTGATATTTGATGTGAAATGGGCGCAATTTGAATTTAGAATAATTTGAGAGGGGGGCTGTTTACTTTTACCTTATTCATCTCTTATCCCTTGCCGACTCACTAAAAAAGCCCCGAAAATCGGGGCTCACTTTAACTTTAGTATAAATCAAAAATACTATTGAACGTTAATTTTCAACTGCTTCACAGAATGTTCTGTCTGCAATTGAACGAAATACACGCCTGCGTTCAGATGAGAAAAGTCATAGGATTCAGTGCCTTTTCCCCACCCTTGAATAGCCTCAACTCTCTGTCCATTCAAATCAAAGATTGTCAAAGCGTAAGAATCGTTCTCAACTGAATATTCAAGTCGTTGACCTATAACACCTATTTCTATGGCTATTTCTCGTGAATAAACCTCAGTGCTCGTGTCTTTAATCTGAAGAGATACATTGTCAAAGGTAATTGAACCTGTGCCAATAGCCCCCAATTGAAAGCTTAACTCTGCTGCGGCATTATCTTCATCAGGAGTAAACTCTACCGAATAAGAAGTTAATGCTGAAGTAAGCGAAACTAATTCATCTAAATAGCCTTTATAAGGACTGGGATTTTTCACCAAAACTTGCATATCGCGATTGACATCCGATTTAGCCTCAAAACTGAGAATATAGGTTACACCCGCCTGAATAGCTACACCCTGTGAAAATTGAAGATCCCACTTTTCTGCGCCTTCATCTGTAATGTTAATTACCGCTTGGCCTCCTACAGAGCTCGCTGTCGCTTTACCGCCCCAAAAACCTTGAGTCCAGCTATTTAAGTTTGAATCAAAGGTGCCGTTGACAATCATCTCTTCACCGGCTTGTATCGAAATCGTTCCTGTCGTGTAATTGCCATCAACGATCCACTGAGGTCTAACCGCACTCGCCTGTAGCGAATCTACCGCAACCTTTGCCCAAGCATCTCGAGTCGTGCCATCGTGCAAGGTGCTATAATTCCCATCATCAGTCATATCCATATCATAACAGTTATTGCCTTTGCCATCATTGTTGCCATGCATCCAACCCCAAGCCATCCAGCCAATGTTGTGCTTAGCGGCTTCGGTCAATAAGGTATCATAGGGAATGGTGCTGACACAGCTGGGTGAAATTTTAGAGAATTCTCCGATAACTAAAGGAATTCCTAGATCAACCGACTCTTGCAACTCACCAATAATTCTCAAACCCGGGCTCGCATATCCCGTCGATGTGCTGTGATATTCATAAGGCCACCAAGTGTGTATTGAAAAAAGCAAATTGTGTAAGGGATCACGAGCGGTTAACGGAGCCGCTGAGCGCTGTAGCTGATCAATGTTTTGCCCCCATTGATCTGCATCAATCATCAAAGTAACGTTGATGCCATGAGCGCGCAAAGAATCAACCGCCTTCGCGTAATTATTAACGTAGGTCGCACTGTCATTCGCTGTGCCCCCCACTTCGTTAGCAATATTCAAAATGAGATACTCTTCGTGTTTTTTTAACACTTTCTGCACATCACTGCGAGTCCAATAGCTGACGACGCTTGGCAACTCGCTCAACTCTTTGCCGGTGAGATCGTGCACTTCAGGGATGGGAATCATGTGATTGTTGATCACTCGAGTAATAATTGTATCTAAAGCGGCAACAGAACCTCCTGTTGACCAAACAATGCGAATCGCATTGGCCCCTGTTTTTTCCATTTCCGCAATTTTGGTTCCTTGGGGATCCATCCATATCGCCGTATAATTTAGCCCCTTGAGGATCACCGTGTCTCCATTTTTATCTTTGAGAAAACGTCCCTCAACATAAAAACCCGGAGAGGTGGCCGACCAAACAAACGCTGTTAGGGCCCACAAAAAAAGAAATGACCTGTACATTTTAGCTCCTTATTAACACGCTACAGTGAATGTAATTTGGATTCATTAAAAAACATCTTTAAAAATTAATTTTGTAAAATTTGCGTTTCCCGACTTGTAACACCAACTCTTTAGCAACTTGTACCGTTTGAGTTGGCGACTCCGCCTTTTGCCCGGCAATTTTCACACCGCCATTCTGAATCATTTTTCGAGCTTCTCCCTTTGAGGGAAAGGCTTTGACCTCCATTAGAAGATCAATTAACCCATGCTCGCCTTCAGCAATTTCAAATTGAGGCGCGTCCTCGGGAATCGCCTCACCCGAATGAATTTTAACTTCGGCTTGCTTCGCTTCTTCTGCTGCTGCAACGCCGTGATATTGTGTGACAATATCCATCGCCAGTTGCTCTTTGGCTTCGCGAGGATGCAGAGTGCCCTCAGACATCGCCTTTTGCATTTCTTCGATTTTTAACAAAGGAAGATCCGTCAATAATTCAAACCAATTCGCGATTAAATGGTCGGGAATGTTAAAAACCTTGTGATACATGCTTTGGGGCGATTCGTTAACCCCGATATAGTTCCCAAGACTCTTTGACATTTTTTCGCGACCGCAAGTTCCCAACAAGATGGGCATAAATAAACCGCATTGAGCTTCTTTTCCTTCAGCCCTTTGAATTTCACGCCCTCTGAGCACGTTAAATTTCTGATCGGTTCCCCCGATTTCAACATCGGCGTCAATCATTAGTGAATCATAACCCTGCATCATCGGATACATGAACTCATGCAGAGAGATCGGCTCACCTGCGGCGTAGCGATTTTGAAAATCTTGACGTTCAAGCATTTGTGCAACGGTAATTTGCGCCATCAATCGAGTCACATCATTAAAAGACATCTTGCTAAACCAAGTGCCATTGTAAACCACATCGGTTTGCTTCTCATCGACGATCTTAAAAAACTGCTGTTGATAGGTTTTCGCATTTTCGAGCACCTGTTCGTGACTGAGACGAGGGCGAGTTTTACTCTTACCCGAGGGATCTCCTACCGTTGCCGTGTAATCGCCGACAATCAGAGTCACTTTGTGACCCAGTTTTTGAAACTGAGCGAGTTTGCGCATCACCACCGTAAATCCCAGGTGAACATCGGGGGCTGTGGGATCAACTCCCAGCTTGATGTTGAGAGGCTTGCCACTCGTCACTGACTTTTCGAGCTTAACCAAAAGTTCATTTTCGGGAACCACTTCTATGACGCCGCGACGAAGTATTTCATATTGTTCTTGTGCTGATAACATCTTATTCCTCTGAATCCTCTTCTTCAAAAGTTTGGTCGAGTTCTTCGAGTACCGAACTCACTTTTTTTTGAGTTTTAGTCAAAATAGACTTACATGTTTTTAGAAGCTGAGCGGCTTCATCCACGCGTTCGGCCAGTTCGTCAACACCAATGTCTGCCGAGTCGATGCCTTCGAGAATTTCTTCGAGGCGGGCCATGGCCTCTTTATAATTGGCAGACTTTGCCATTGCTGCTCCTTAAGGTTTATTCGCCAGTGCGAAGGGATTTTTCAATAACCAAAGACCTCAATATTCCCCCGTCGAGTTGGGTTTCTATCTCGGTATCTTTTTGAATTTCGTCAAATTTAACAATTTTACCCGAAGACTTATGCCTGACGATGGCATAGCCCCTTTCGAGATTGCGAACCGGATCAAAGGCCTTGAGTTGACTGAGCTGACGCTTGTGCAATTCGCTTTGTTGGGCTAATCGTTGACACGTCTTATCCTTTAAGCGATCCCACTTGTATTCGAGTTCTCGAATATGCATTCGGCAAAGTTTGTCGACTCCTCGTTCAAAACCATGGGCATTGATTTTTTGTTTCTCTTCTTCGCTAACGCACACGTCTTTAGAAACCTTGCTTAACTCAACTGACTTGATTTTTAATTCTTTGCTCGCCTGTTGAGCCAATCGCTCTGCCGAACGCACCAAATCTTTTGACAGTCGCTCTTTTTGACCTTCACTTTCAACTAAGGCTCTCTGTGTCGTTTTAAAAAGGCTTTGTTTAGATTGGCTAATCGCCTTGCGGGCGAAATCTAACTGAATACGGGATTGAGCGGCGATTTGTCTGCCCGTTTGCTTAAGAGAACCCTCGCTCTGAGCCATTGTTTCTCTTCCCCATTGATTAATCAAGCGTCGCACTTCTAAAAGAATATCGTATTGACGATCTAAACGTTCTAAGATCCATTCTGCCGAAGCCGTCGGCGTAATGCCTTGCACTGCCGAAACTTCATCGGCCAGACTGCGATCAATCTCGTGACCAATCCCTGTCAATACGGGATGAGGGCAAAGGGCAATCGCTCGGCAGAGTTCTTCAGAATCAAACCAAACCAAATCCGTTCTCGAACCCCCACCCCGAATAATGCAAATCAAGTCGACATCCATTTCGGCAAACTCGCTCAGTGCCTTGGCAATATCAGATGCCGTCTGCGCGCCTTGCACACGCGCTTCTTTCAGATAAAGATCAATTTGATAAGGGGATTTTAAAAGTGTTTGGCTAAAATCGCGATGAGCCGCTGACTCAGGGGCCGTAATCAATCCAATACTCAGTGGCAGCTCGGGCAAAATGAGTGCCCGCTGTCGATGCAACAGACCTTCGGCCGAAAGTCTTTTGAGAATTTCGGCCTTAAGGCGAGCCATCTCTCCTAAGCTAAATATCGGATCAACAGCGCAAATTCGCGCCTGCAACTTGCCATAGGGCACATAAAAATCGGCTTCTAACTCAATACAAACTTTAAGGTCGGCTCTCAAACTCAAATCAGGAGATACTTTTTTGCACTCCTCTTGAAATTGATGAAAATCTCTGGCCCAAGCATAGGCTGAAAGGGTGGCCACCGGTTTCTCTTGCCCCTCTTCGTGCTCAACGAGAGTAAAATAAGCCATATTTCCC